>NZ_OZ034918.1:900000-1093165 GCF_964030745.1 Cardinium endosymbiont of Philonthus spinipes | reverse complement strand
TGAATGACTTCTTTTGCAGCTATTTTAAAACCCTATTACGATATTATAAACCAATAGACCTGATTCCAACCTATTTGTAGCAGGCAATTTTTAGAAGGAGTAGAGTGGAACGCCACAGCATACCCGACTCTATTCGGGGAGCATAAACAAGCCTACCTTGGATAGTAGCATCCACCATGCTACTGCAAACCGCTGGCTCACAAAGGCGCATACAATGGTACAACTTAAGGACAAAGACAACCCAACCCATAAGGAGTGCATCTCAATTCAATAAGCTATGCCCCAGAAGAGCCACTAATAACCTGCTTTACATTATTTAATCTCTTCTCTTTTGTGCTCCTAAAAAGCGCAACAGATATAGAAAAAGATTTAAGAAATTAAGGTAGAGGGAAAATGCACCCATAAGCGCAGCTTTCTCTGTTAAGGCTGTATCTTGCACCTCATAGTAGAGATTTTTTAATTTTTGGGTATTATATGCCACAAAAGCAATGAAAACCACTACGCCTATAAAACTACATACAAAATAAATTACATCGCTCTGAAAAAAAAGATTTACTAGACCACTTATAATAAGTCCCCAGGCGGCCATCATACAAAAAGAACCAACAGAAGTTAAATCACGATTGGTCATATACCCATACATACTCATAGCACCAAAAGTAAAGGCTGTTATAAGAAAAGTTTTATGTAAGGAATCAATCGTATACAAAAAAGCCAGTTCAGCCAGCGAGATGCCAACAAGTATAGCATACAATGCCAAAAGGAAACGAGAACGGGCAAATGCTACCCTAGCAAAATTGCTTGACAGATAGATGGCAATGCCAAATGGGGCAAACATGACCACATAATTCAAAAAAGTACGACCTATAATATTCCCCCACTGATCAAACTCAAAAAGCAAGTTGGTTAGAGGTGAAAAAGTAAAGGTGACAGCTGCTGCAACAGCCGTAAGTAACAGACTAAAAGTCATATGTAGATATACCTTAACCATATAACGCTGCAACCCACGATCTACCGCCTCTCTAACGCGTGTATAATTATAATCACTCATCGTTCTTAAGCTTTTAATAGTTAGTCAACAAACCACTAGGCGAATTTAGAAAATAATAGTATAGCATCCAACAGGCCTCTTTCGAAACCTACAGCATACTTCGGTGTATTTGAGGGGAATAGATAAGCTTCTACACCTAAATTCCATTTAGCAATCGATTTTCGAAAAAGACCTACCTAGGTAGCCTCAGCTGTATAACTACACTCAGCTATTTGCACCTCTGAGGCACCAAAACCAGCAGACGCTAGTATCTCTCGGATTTCTGTTGCTGCATCTGTTTGCTTTTTAGCTATCTCAAAGAGAAGCATGGCTGCATATGTTAATATCTGGCGATACCTCCCATGCCCACTACGAATAATATATTGTATATCCTCACATTGGCAGAGCAACCTTAACATATCACGTTTATCTCGGCATAGATTCGAGAAAAGTTTTTCACCTTTTGGATCATCAGTAAGCTCCAAGTTATATCCAGCTACAAATTCATTACGGGACCCGTAGTACCTACGATAGATATCAGCATATCTGTTTATTAGGTGTATCAATACATTACTACTATCCTTATCTTGTGCTTTGATATCTACTCCTTTTTTTTGAAGTAATGCAGCTAGTACTTTACTCCACCCTGGATAACGGCTGCCAGCTGCATGCATCAATGGAGTGTGACCATAGTTGTCTCCTTGGCCCCAATTTTCTATAAGATCACCCCTAATCATATACATTGCCACATCTACTCGGTTATACACCACCGCACGCCTGAATGCATTCCCATGTTGACCTGCCCTTTCACTATGATATAACAAATTTAGATCCACACCTAGCTCAAGTAGAGTTTGCAGTATCTCTGGAGGACCATAACATATTGAGCAATCTAGTAAATTAGACACATTAAGCAAACCATCGTATATTTTGGGCATTTGTACCAGCACTTTTACCATGTTTCCAGAACCAGCAATGATTGCACACTGCAATGCAGAATCTGACCAGAATAAATTGTGCGCATTGTTGCTACTCATTAAGCCCCTTCGCTCTATAAAACATTTCACATATTGTGACAGAAAGTTCTTACATTCCTCATGTTTAATGATATGCGCTTGCATGTATTCTTCATATGCTTCTTTCAATTTTACCATTAACTTATATCGCAGATCATTCTCACCAACTTCTGTTTTAATAATAGCATTAGAACCAGCTTCCTTATTGCCCTTCCCCGAGTTGCATAGAGTTAATGGATTACATGACAAAAACATACAGCTGAAAGCTATTAAAAACTTGATTTGTATTTTCATACTTGTTAAGTAAAACTTAATGGCATTATATTTGGATCATATATATGTAGCACACTATATTAAAAACTTGTTATTGATGTTTTTAAAATTTATAATCATATTAAGCAAAGGAAAGGCAATATCAAAATGTAACAATTGGGTGGGATTGTTAATGAGCTTTTGGCATGCCCTGATCATTGAAAAAAGTTTCAAAACAACTTTACGCTTATTTATTTATTCAGGGAAAGTAATCCACATCTACTAACTTTGTGATGTTATTGAACGCTGAACCTTTAGACCATCAAAAAACAATGTCATGCCCCAGCAAGCTACGTTTTAGATTTAAAACACATATTGGTTTAGCTACCACATTAGCCATTATCTTTTTGGGCCTGTTAAGCTATTGGGCTACCCATCGTACTCATCAAATCTATATGCCCAAGCCAATTGGTTATTGTAGAATTAATCTACCAGAACAGCGCTATCAGTCCCTTACAAATGACTTCCCCTATCGGTTTGAATATTCTATACATGCGCAGCTGCGCCCCCCTACAAGCAAGTATAAAATGGACTACTGGATTAACCTGTATTACCCTGATTTTGACGCTACTATTTACCTTTCTTATCAATCGGTTAGGGGCAACCATGCAATATTGCGTGGACTGTGTGAAAGTGCGCGTATATTGGCTTCCAAGCACCAAGTACAAGCTTCCTCTATAGAAGAAAGCATTATTCAAACCCCTAAAGGGTACCAAGTGCATGTAATAGAGCTCTTTGGTCAGGTGCCTACGCCATTTCAATTTTATACTACAGATGGCCAAAAACATTTTTTGCGGGGTGCGCTTTATTTTAAAACAGCTACTCAAAGTGATTTTTTAGCACCAGTAATAGCCTTTATTAAAAAAGATATCATACATATGCTGCATACCTTAGAGTGGAAAAAATAAATACTAATGTTTTAAATTAAGCATCAAGTTAATCCGTTCATTCTAAAACGTGCGTTTATAGCCCATATTCTTGGAATTTTCTCCTTTATTTGCTTTATTGCCATCATTGAGGACCTAAATATTTTAGGCGCCGATCAGTTCGGCGAACCCAATAAGGTTTATTTTGGTCTACACGATTTTGCTATCTATACAACTAAACTAGCTCATCCGTAAGCAAATAGACGTATACAAGATGTAGAAATGATTGACACCATCGGTGGTATATCAAGTGGACACAATCTCAGCAATATATTTCTTTGATTTATTCTTTTATCTCCATGGCAACAACTCTAATAGGTGGTTGTATTCAGTACAATATCAAAGTGGGTTCTAAAACACTAGATTCCAGTTACCCTATACAATCCATAACAGTGGATAAAAGCATTAATAAAATCCCTTATGCAAAAATAGTTTTGCATGATGGTAACATTGATTCACAAACTTTTTCTATTGCCAATGATAAAGTTTTCCCCATTGGTGATACGATTACCATACAAGCCGGCTATAACAATGGATTAGCGCAACTATTCAAAGGTGTAGTAGCCAAACTGGCCATTCAGTCTAGGTCAACAGGGTTATCTACCTTAACCATAACTTGTAGAGATGTCGCCTATAAGACTACCCTTACACCTAAAACGATGCATTTTGCAAAGAGCAAGGATAGTGACCTTTTAAAAAAAATTTTGAGTGGTTATAGTGGCTTAAGCCATAAAATCGAAACGACCACTATTGTACATGAAAATATTGCTCAGCATGAAATATCAGATTGGGACTTTCTAAATATTCGCGCCGAAGCAAATGGTCAGATCGTAGTGGTGAATGATGGTACCATTTCAGTTAAAAAACCTAAAACAACTGGAACAGGCGCCTTGAGCTATATCTATGGAAAAGATATTATTGACTTTGATATTGCAATAGACGCAAAAGACCCCTGGTCAGCTGCTACTGCCCTCTCCTGGAATAGTAGTAAACAAAATAAAGTTACTGAAAAAGCCAGTGATCCAGGAGAACAGTCTACAGGAGACCTTTCCTATAAAAAATTAACCACTGCGGCTCAACCCGGTACCGTGTCTATATCCCACGGTGGTATACTAGATCCTTTAGAAATTAAAACATTGGCAACTGGCTTGCTAAACCGGAGCAGAATCGCCAAAATAAAAGGCAGTGTTACCGTTGCAGGTAACGCGGCATTACATCATGATGGACTGATAACCATTAAAAAGGGAGCAACTCATTTTGAGGGAAATATTTATATATCTGGAATTCAACATATTATATCAGATGGAAATTGGCAAACTATATTAACCTTAGGGCTAGACGCACAACGGTACATGCACAAATACCATGACATTGGTACACTTCCAGCAGCCGGCATGATGCCTCCTATGCATGGTCTACAACTGGGTATTGTCAAGCAAATTACACAAGATCCTCAAAAGAACCACCGGATTTTAGTACAATTACCTTTGATACAAGACAAACCCAAAGAGGGCATCTGGTGTCGTTTAGCTTCATTTTATGCCACGGGGGGGGCAGGAACGTTTTTTATTCCGGAACCAGAAGATGAAGTAGTAGTAGGTTTTGTCAATGACGATATTCGTTTTCCTATTATTCTAGGCTCCCTTTATAGTGGTAAACATACGCCACCTAAAACGGTTGATCCTAAAAATTCCTTTAAATCGTTTATTTCTAGAGAAAAATTAGAATTTAACTTTCACGACGATAAGGAAGGACCTGAAATCATTATTAAAACACCCAAAGGAGGCGTGATCCAGATATCCGATAAGAAAAAAAACCTTGAAATAGTAGACCAAAATGGTAATAAAGTGGTTTTAAGTAACGATGGCATCAACCTAACCAGCAGTAAAGCAATTAACTTGAGTGCAAGGGGGGATATCACGATAAAGTCAGCAAGTGGCAGTGTAGCAATAAGTGGTGCAAAAGATGTAAACTTGAAAAGTATGAATATCAATGCGCAGGCTTCTATGAAGGCTATCTTAAGCGGCAATGCCAGTACAGAAGTAAAATCTGGTATGGCTACGATTATCAAAGGTACGACTGTGCTCATAAATTAATAGAATTATTTTGTAGATTTTTAATGCTTACATCATATATAAACATAAAACACTATGCCACCTGCAGCTGTATTATTAAATAAACATATATGCCCTATGGTTACGCCAGGTGTTCCACCTATTCCGCACGTTACTGGAGGAATGATTATGTTGGGTTGCCCCACTGTTTTAATCGGTAAGCTTCCTGCAGCAAGAATGGGAGACACGATGCTATGCAATGGGCCTCCACCCCATCCAGATACCATTATAAAAGGCTCCTTAACCGTTTTAATAGGTAAAAAACCAGCGGCGCGTTTAGGCGATACAACAAGTATGGGAGGAATGATAGTACAGGGGTGTCCTACGGTAATGATTGGTGGGTAAAATTAGAATTAAGTAAAAGCATAAAGGAAGCATATGGAAGATGACAACAATTTCTTGGATACAGGATGGAAGTTTCCACCTTCTTTTAACCATCATAGTAGCACAGTAGATATGGTGAATGGGTTAAGCGACATTAAAGAAAGTTTAATCATTCTAATGCGTACTAGGGTAGGTGAGCGCATTGTAGAAGCGCAATATGGTTGTGATTTAACGCCACTTGCCTTCCAGCAACTCGATCTTAACCTGGAAACCTTTATGGTCAATAACATTAAACAGACCATTGCAGAACATGAGCCTAGAGTGGAGGTGCTTGATGTCCAATTAACTACACCAAATGATGGAGAAGGGGCTATCGATATTCATGTAAGGTATAAAGTAAAAAAACTAGATGTAGAAGAAACCATCCAATATAGCTACCACCCTATCTTTAATAAATAGCATCAGAAGCAGCATCTAGACAAATGCGCAATCAGCAAGATAAGGTGGGTCTGTAAAACACAGTATGCTAAGATAGGGGGAGCCTCAATAGTATGATTGCCCTATGCATGCTTTATCCATTATAACGTATAAATCAGTATTATTTATAGCTAAATACTATGAAAAACAGCCCACTAGAGCTCGACTATCCTTTCTTAAAGGAACAAGGAATGGCCTACATCCAACAATTAGCAGGGAAAAAATGGACAGACTACGGTGATCATGACCCTGGTATTACCATCTTAGAGGTGCTTGCTTTTGCCATCATGGATCTAGAATATCGAACCAATTTCTATATAGAAGATATATGGGCTAAGGATCCTGATGCAGCAGCCAACCCCAATGAGCAACCATTCTACAAAGCTGAAGAAATTCTACCCTGTAATCCACTCACCCAGTGGGACTTTTTAAAAATTGTGCTGGATGTTCCAGGGGTAAAAAATGCAAATATTTTTTTAAGTGATGGTCCAAAAGAAATCAAAGGTGGCTATAAGATTTTTGTCGATGTAGAAGAACGCATCAGCCATACATCCCAGGAAAAAGAGGTATTGGATGTAGTCAAACAACGGTTATATGCACAAAGGAATCTATGTGAAGACTTCTTTCTGATTCAAATGATGGAAACACTACCTATTAGTGTTAAAGCCACCTTTGAAGTAACCAATTGTTTAGCTTATGAAGAAGGAGAAACCATTATTGCGCAGGTATTATTTGCTTTGCAGGAATTTTTCTCACCACGTATTCCTTTTTACAGCATTAGTCAATTACTAGACAAGGGTAGAACCATAGACCAAATCTTTACAGGCCCACTTTTAACGCAGGGTTTTATAGATGAAGAGGAGTTGATTTACTTAAAAAGTAAGTCTAGGATTTACGTAGTTGAACTTTTAGAACAAGCGGCTAAAGTAGCCAATATTAAAAATGTATTAAACTTCGAACTTTTTATTCATGAAGCCAATACAAGAACAAATAGTGTTATGGTACCCGTCTTGCCAGATCGATCTTTACTACTGGATATTCCACAAAGTGAAATTGTCCTTTATTATAATGGCCTCCCCATCAATACAGATTGGGGGAAAGTCATTGATATCCTAGAAGATATGAAAGGGAGAGGCACTTTAACAAAAGCCTATCTACAAGAAGAAAGTGTCTTTGTATTAGAAGGAAACTATCGACATTTAGAAGATCATGTTTCTATACAACAAGACTTCCCCTTACTTTATAATGTGGGACATGAAGGGTGCCCACCTTCTGAAACAACTGAAAACCAAGCGAAGGTCAAACAATTAAAAAGCTATTTAATGTTTTTTGATCAGCTTTTTGCCAATTATTTGGGTCAATTATCGAATGTCAAGCATACTATGGCTATCTTTAGCGAGGCCTATAACAAACCTAATGGTCGCTTGCCCTTGGATGTACCTAGAATAGATACCATTATAAAACAACCTACTCCAGATACTGATCCCGGTAATGATCTTGAGTTTGTGGTGCAAAGAAAGTATTTAGATTTAAAAAAAGAACCGGTTTGTAAATTTACTGAAAACCAAACTGAAACGGATAAAACAGCCAAAATGTACTGTTCCTATATAAACAGGGCATTAGAAAGTGACATTCGAAGTTTAGATAAACGCTCAAGGGTATTAGATCATTTATTGGCTTATTTTGCAGAGCGCTTTACCATCTACTCGTTACACCTCTATCCTAAAAATGAAGAAACACAATTGGATGAATTCAATAGCAATAAAGCACTGTTTTTAAAGGATTACATCGAGATCAGTAAAAATAGAAACCGAGCAGCTCATATAACAACCAATGAGGAAAACAACTGGATCCATTATGTACCATCTGGTTTTAAGCGACGCATTTATCGGAAATTAGGTATTAAAAATATAGAAAAGAAGCTTTTCCATCAGGTAGTCAAGAACTATATGTACTTAGAAAAAAAATCCATACAGTATAATCTGGATATTTTTCTAGGCAAAAATACGCAAACAGAATATGATGATATTTTCATGTTTAGAGGAAAATATGAAAATATGCAATCCTTAGTGATGTCCTATGGGATCAACGAGCAATATTACAATATTGTCAAAAAAGCCAATGGCACCTATAGTATTCTACTATATGTAGATAAAGTAAAAAAGCAGACCATTGAGCTGGTTACTGAATCCGTTATGGAGATCGAGCAAGCAGAAGCTATTGTCCAGAAAAGTGTGGAATTGTTTAGAACATTAAACGAAGCATGTGAAGGGTTCCATTTAATAGAGCATATTCTACTGAGAAACGAGGATATGCTCACAACAGAAAATGACCCCTATTCATTTATTATGACAATGGTTTTCCCTTCATGGCCAGCCCGGTTTCAGCAATCTGCATTTAGGCATGCTGTAGAAGAAATGGTTGTAACAGAAGGCCCAGCCCACATTCTTACCAATATTCTATGGTTAGATTTTGAAGATATGGAAACTTTCGAAAAAGCCTATAAAGCATGGATACAGTTAAAAACCGATGCTAAATCTACTAAAATAGAAGTAGATGGAGCAGCTAAAGTGTTAATGAACCTTCTAGAATCTTACAATAAGGATAATAAAGAATCAGATGTATGTGGACAACGCATATAAAAAAATACAAGAGAGTAGATTCAGTATCTAGTTGCTTGAGGAAGCCGTTTATAAAACGCAAAACAACCAGAACTTTTTATATAAATGACATCTGAGTAATATGCCAAAAGTGCGCTGTCTCTTTCGTATAGAATAAAAAAACAAGGCTTATCAATAGCTCCTTCTAATAACCAGGCTATATCTGGTTGCTTGAAGCGTTTGGGTTGATCTGCATAGAAAAGTGGTGCAGCTGATTTAAAACCAATGGTAATAAGATATAGATCCCTGCCCTTACATGCTTTACAAAAATCCACCATTTCTTTTTGGGTATATGCTTCTACCTTAGGTGCAATACGGATGCAAAATAATGCCAATGTGCAAATATTGGCACACATAAAGGTGGCCATAAAAGCAACCAATCGAAAGTGCAAAAAGTAATAGTAGGCAATGGCTATACCGATGATATAGATCAAACCTGGCATACTATCCCAGTAGTTCCATATAACAGATACCGTCAATGCATCCCTGATCATTTGGTTTTTAACAAAGGAAATCCATTCAGCTTTATGCAACATGATCCAAGGAATCATCGTCAAAGCGGCACCTATGACTACACCAATAGCTAAAAATAAATTTCGTATACCTGAATGAATATATTTGCTATTAGATCCCTGTCGAGACTCCATAAAAAAATCAGCTGCAAAGAAGGTTATAGGGAAATAGGCCATAGCACTATAATGTACAATCTTTGTACCAACCAGTGTAAAAATTAGTAAGACAACTACTAATAAAGCTTGCATGTTAGCTGCAAAGTAACGGTTTGGCATAGACCTCTTTTGAAACTCGATTTCTAGAGGTCTAATCAACCTTTTTTCTATCAAGAAACAGATCGAAAATAGGGAGCTTGGAAAGCATCCCAAAAAAAGGACCAGCGGGTGGTAATACCAAGGTTGCGCATGGGTATCTACCGGTTGATGATAGAGCAACAAATGGTAGTTCCAAAATTCTTTAATAAAGGTCCACCCATTGGCACAAATTTCTGGAACAAGCCAACAGCAACAGACTGCTATTGCAACCAATACAGCCATAATCAATAGCTTCAATTGGACTATCCTTCCCCTAAACCAAGTATAAGATAACGATAAAGTAGCCAGCGGTATGACAAGCGCCATAGGCCCTTTGGTCAATAATGCACAACCTATAGATAGCCCGCCATAAAACCATGCCTTAGATATCGTTACTATGTGGGATAAAAAATAGATGGCCAACAGCAAAAAATAATTAAAAACAGGGTCTATAATAGCGGACTTAAAATAAAAATGAGGTAAAAAGGCAGTTGCATACAAGCACATCCATAAACATCCAAACCACCTTCCCTTATAGCGTTTACCAATGTAGTATATCGTGGCAAGTGTCAGTACACCACAGACCAAATTTGGAAATCGTGCACCGATCTCATTAATGCCCCAGAGGTGCATACCAACCGCTTGTAGCCAAAAGAAAAGCGGTGGTTTTTCATAGAGAGGCTCAAAATTAAAAGTCACTTGACCATACCGGCCAGTATGCATCATTTCTCTAGTAATCTCAGCAAAATAGAGTTCATCTAAATCAAATAGGTGGACCGATCCTATACCCCATGCAAAAATGCATCCAAAGCCAACCAAAAAATAAGCAACTGTACTATTTTTTAATCGGCAAGCTTTTTCCATGCGTATATAACAAACAATAGATAGAACGATCTAACCACTCTCCCCTATCCCAATGCATTCCAACTATATAGGCTACCAAAGCAGAAATGGTACCAATCCAAGCACCTATATAGACATCTGTATAGAAATGTTGAAGAAGGTAGATTCTTGAATAAGCAACTGCTAGGGCTAGCCCCAACAAGACCACACTATAAATTTTGTTTTTGCTGAATAGCTGTATAACAGATATCAACACAAAAATGGTAGCCGAATGGCCTGAAGGGAAACTCAAATCCCTTGATAAGGAGACGCCATCTACTAGGTGAATGGATGCATCTAGCGGCAGTAAGGCTATGGGCCTTAACATATGGCTAAAAAAAACACGCTTTAATAATTGTACCACAATAGACATACAGACAAAACTTCCTCCCATAATGATCATCTTTCTACAACTTGCACCAAACAAGGCAAAGACCGGTAAAATAGATAGGTAAGCAACCCCATCACCGAACCAGGTCAAATAAGGGGCTACATAGTCTGCTATAGGATGGTGCCACTGTTTCAGCCATATCAAAAAAGAAACTTTATCCCATAGGAACAATGGAAAGATTCCAATGATCAATAAAGTGATAAGTAGGTAAAAAAACAAGCTACTTTCAGACCAAATCATTCTAATAGCCGCTAGCTGCTTCATGATAAACTAACTGCTCATAGAGATCAAAAACTCCTCATTGTTACGTGTGCCCCGCATTTTCTTCAGTAAGAAATCCATAGCTTCTGTAGAACTCATATCTGCCATGATATTGCGCAATATCCAGATGCGCGCCAGCTCCTCTTTTCCAATCAACAATTCTTCATGCCTTGTTCCAGAAGCAGGTACATCAATAGCCGGATAGATACGTTTGTTGGCCAATTTTCGATCCAATTGTAACTCCATATTACCGGTACCTTTGAATTCTTCAAAAATTACCTCATCCATTTTAGATCCAGTATCAATAAGTGCTGTAGCTAATATGGTCAGCGAACCCCCATTCTCCACATTACGGGCTGCGCCAAAAAACCGCTGCGGCTTATGCAGTGCATTGGCATCAATACCACCAGAAAGTATCTTTCCAGAAGAAGGACTAACAGTATTATGTGCCCGAGCCAGTCGAGTAATAGAATCCAACAGAATCACCACATCACGGCCACACTCTACCATCCTCTTTGCCTTTTCTAAAACAATATTAGAAACCTTTACATGCCGTTCCGCCTGTTCATCAAAAGTCGAAGCAATCACTTCTGCTTTCACATTCCTAGCCATATCTGTCACCTCCTCTGGACGTTCCCCAATTAAAAGAACAATTAAGTAGACCTCTGGATGATTGGATGCAATAGCATTGGCAATTTCTTTCAATAGTACTGTTTTACCAGTCTTGGGTTGTGCAACAATCATACCGCGTTGACCCTTACCAATAGGAGAAAATAAATCCATAATACGTGTCGAGTATTGACTAGCCCCATTGGAAATATGTAATTTATCCTGTGGAAACAGGGGGGTAAGATGTTCAAAAGGAATGCGATTGCGTCCCTCCTCTGTGGTTACACCATTCATATAAATTACCTTTAAAAGGGCAAAGTATTTTTCCCCTTCTTTGGGTGGACGTATTTTTCCACGAATGGTATCACCTGTTTTTAGGTTAAATAATTTGATTTGAGAGGGAGATACATAGACATCATCTGGACTAGCTAAATAATGATAGTCAGATGAACGTAAAAATCCATAGCCATCTTGCATAATTTCCAGTACCCCCTCGCCTTCAATAGTAGTGTCCAGGTTATGCAACATGGTTGTTTCTTTTTTACCCTTTTCAGGTAAAGGAGTTACCTCCTTGGGTTCTTTGGGTTCTTTTACAGTCGAAACCGTGGAGGTGACACGTTCAGCTACAACTGATTTTTCTGGTTCTGTAGCTTGGTTGTTTTTATCTTGCACACTAGATTCAACTGGTGATTCTATTGCTTTAGATCGCATATGACCCTTCTTTGGCAATACAGAGGAGGAGCTCTCCTTTGGTTGCAGTGGTGAAACAGGTGGTTCGTTATTCTTTTTTTGAGGCACCTCCCCTACAGGAAGCACAGCTTGCTGATCCAAGATTTTATAAATAAGTTCCTCTTTTGAAAGCGTTTTATAGCTTTTTACTTTAAATCTTTCTGCTATTTCGCGTAACTCAGAAATAAGTTTTTGATTGAGCTCTCCGATATTATACATGATTGAGTTAGGTGTAAATTAAATAAAGCCATTAAAAATAATATGTGCATCACCTTAATGATTATTCTTAAAATCAGTAGCAGCAGCCTATATTACACAGGCATACTAACTATGCTAAGTGTCTGCAGTAACCATGCACACTAGCTTCTTATTTGTTCTGATTTCGCTTTTTTAAATCTTAGTAAGAATAGTCAAAAATAAGGGTGCTTCTGTACATACAGCATATACAAAAAGCTGTAATAGGAATGAATATCAATGTAGGACTCTGAATGCAGCCCCATGGCAAACCAATATGAACAATAATACAACTATAATTTGAAAAAGTCAAAAAAAAACAACACTTTTAATAAAATAGAGAACAGTTGCCTAAAATGGTGTAGCTTTAAGCTAATGTTTTTTTACAACCTATTTATAATGAGCCATTTTTAGGAGAAGCGTAGTCTAGCGCCGCTATATACCCAGCTGTATTGGAAGGATATAGACTAACTTCGCTACCCATTACCCTTAGAAATAGGTTGCCAAAAAGAGCTAATATATGCTGTATTCCAGAGTTTAAATGAAACAAAATGATTGACCTAAATCGTATAAGAACAGATAAACAGGCAGTAATAGATGGCCTATATAAAAGAGGGTTGGGCAATGCAGCAACGCTCGTAGAAGCCATATACAAACTGGACATAGAAAAACGGTCTACACAATCTCAGCTAGACAACTTAGCTGCTACACTCAATAAGCTAAATAAGGAGATAGGTAGTGCATTGCGTATACAAGGTGAAACAGCGCTACTAGAGGCTAAAAAAAACGAAATTAATAATTTAAAAGAGATGGTTAAGCAATTGACACAAAAATTTAAGCAATATGCATCATCTCTGTCAGAACAGCTCTATGCGCTTCCCAACCTGCCTCATGAAAGCGTGCCCATTGGCAGCCATGCTGATAACAATCTCATTATCTATCAAACCCCATCCAGTCCCAGTAGCGGACAATGGGCCCACTGGGATCTAATTAAAAAATATGACCTAGTTGACTTCGAACTGGGCAATAAAATTACAGGTGCTGGGTTTCCAGTATACAAAGGGAAAGGCGCTAAGCTGCAACGTGCTTTAATCAACTTTTTTTTGGATCAAGCATCAAAAGCAGGTTATACAGAAATTCAACCCCCTATTTTAGTCAATGAAGCATCTGCCTATGCAACGGGTCAGCTACCAGACAAAGAGGGTCAAATGTACCAGATACCATCTGAAAAGTTATACCTGATACCTACCGCAGAAGTATCTATCACCAATATCTATCGTGATGCCATCATAGCGGAAGCTGCATTGCCGATCAAACATGTAGGGTATACACCTTGTTTTAGGCGCGAAGCAGGGTCTTGGGGAGCTGACGTACGTGGACTGAATAGACTCCATCAATTTGACAAGGTAGAACTAGTACAGATCTGCCATCCTGACCATTCTTATGCAAGTTTAGAAGGGATGTTGACCTATGTGCAAGGGTTAGTAGAGCAGCTAGCACTACCCTATCGTATTGTAAAGCTTTGTGGGGGGGATTTAGGGTTTTGTGCTGCCATGACTTACGATATAGAAGTACATGCTATAGCCCAAAATAAATGGTTAGAAGTAAGTTCCATTAGTAATTTCGAAACCTTCCAATCCAATAGGTTATCTCTAAGGTATAAGGATAAACACAACAAAAGTTGTCTTTTACATACCTTAAATGGAAGTGGCCTGGCCCTACCACGTATACTAGCTGCATTATTAGAATTAAACCAAACCCCAGAGGGGATTCAGATTCCAAAGGTTTTACAACCTTATACAGGGTTTCATATCATTAATTAAAGGACCTTTTGCGGTGTCCATTATGCTATTATGTGGGATTATGGATAAGTTTAACGTATCTATTCACCCAATGGCGTCAACTTAAGGGATTTGTATCTATTCACGCCTGTCGCTGGGCCCCTTATCTCCTTCGATAAAAAGTCTGGCCCGATAGTAAATAGATGAATCGATATGTTTTTTAGCGGGAAAATCGTGAACTCAGCCCGCAAGCGGGCTTCAAACAGACGTACGAAAGACGATTTTCTAATCCGCTGAAAAATATAATGTACTACCATAAGTTTTTTCCAGTAAACAAGGTGTAAAAATCTCTTTTGTACTACCAGAAGCGATTAGCTTATGGTTAAGCAATACTAGCCAATCAAAATACGTATATACAGATCCCAAGTCATGGTGTACAACTACAATTGTTTTTCCCGCTTTTACCATGTTTTTTAACAGTCTAATAACTATTTTCTCTGTAGTAACATCTATACCTGTAAACGGTTCATCCATAAAATATAATTCTGCATCTTGCGCCAATGCTCTGGCTAAAAATACACGTTGCTGTTGCCCACCAGATAGTTCTCCAATTTGTCTCTTAGCAAGGTGTGCCATACCCAACTCCTCTAAACACCGCATAGCTATTGTTCTATCTTTTTTACCAGGCCGTTCAAAAAATCCCAGCCTATTATATCTACCCAACAGTGCAATATCAAACACAGAAGCAGGAAAATCCCAATCTACTGATTCTTTTTGGGGGACATAACTGATGCGCCTTCTTACTTTATCTACAGGCGCTCCTAATAATTTTATTTCACCACTTTGATAAGGAATAAGTCCCATAGCAGCCTTGAGTAAAGTAGATTTACCTGCTCCATTAGGACCTATTATGCCAATAATTTTATGCGGAGGCAATCCAAAACTAACTTTTTCCAGGACAATTTTGCTATTTGCATAGGCTACAGTTAAATCCTTTATGTTTACGATATCGTTTTCTGGCTGCATCATTGCTATTTCAGTGCATTAACAATCGTTGTGGCATTAGCGTATACCATGCCACAATAGGTTCCTTCTACAGTATCAGGTGCGCCCAATGCATCTGAATAGAGATAGCCCCCAACTGCTACCTCATACCCATAGTGGGCACAACCCTCTACTACAGCACGCATAGATCTATCTGAAACAGAGGCTTCAAAAAAAACCGCTTTAATATTTCGTTTTATAATAAGGTCTATAATACGTTTAATATCTTTTAGCCCACATTCAGCTACAGTAGAAACACCTTGTAAACCAACCACCTCTATATCGTATGCCTTGCCAAAGTACCCAAAAGCATCATGTGCAGTGATCAATACACGTTGTTCCTTTGGAATGGATTGGATTTGGGCAGTAACCGACTGATGCAATTGCTCCAGGGCTTCCATATAGGCCAACGTATTACGTTGATAGTAAGCCGCTGATCCAGGTCTTGCCTCTTGGAGTTTTTGACTGATAAAACCAACTACCTGCTTCCACAGTTTTACATCAAACCAAATATGGGGGTCTATGCCAACAGGAAAATGATCCTCGCATAATAATTGTGTGGCATCAAGGGCATCACTCGCTGCATATACCTTCCTTTTTTGGGCAATGTTCTTTAATAGATTATTCATTTTTCCCTCTAGATCAAGACCATTATAAAATATCATATGGGCATGTTCAAGCTGTTGTACATCTTTTTGAGTAGTTTTATAGGTATGAGGGTCTATCCCAGGGCCCATCAGGCTAACGACCTGTGCATGCTCTTTAACAATGTTTTTAATAGCATCTCCCAAGATACCTGTAGTGGTTAAAATAATAAATTTTTCATCGGAAGCAGTATCCCAACAAGAGGATAACATCAAACAAAAAAATAGACAAAAAACCTTATACAAAGTATATACTAAGCATCTAGTATACTTGGTTATCATACAGAACATTATATTGAACACTAATACACCTATTGATACATTATCGTTATAGACTACTGCGTCTTTATTTGAGGAACATAAACCACAAAACTTCTATTCGCAATTGAGTTTTGAATGAGGTCTCAGTTTACAATAGAGCAATGCAAAGCTAACTTTTTCTATATAACTTTACTACGGGTAGGGATATATTATTATCGCTTTACGCTTCATCTCTTATAGATGCTATAGTTATTTTAGTGCATTAACAATCGTTATAGCATTAGCACGGATCATACCACAATAGGTTCCTTCTATAGTATCGGGTGCTCCCAGTGCATCTGAATAGAGATAGCCTCCTACCGCTACCTTATGTCCGTAATGGGCACAACCCTCTAACACAGCCCGCATAGATTTATCTGAAACAGAAGTTTCAAAAAACACCGCTTTAATATTTCGTTTTATAATAAGCGCTACAATACGGTTAATATCTTTTAACCCACATTCAGATACAGTAGAAATTCCTTGTAAACCAACTACCTCTATATCATACGCCTTGCCAAAGTACCCAAAAGCATCATGCGCAGTGATCAATACACGTTGTTTTTTTGGAATGGATTGAATTTGGGTAGCAATCGATTGATGCAATTGCTCTAGCACTTCCATATAAGCCAATGTATTACGTTGATAGTAAGCCGCCGACTCAGGTCTTACCTCTTGGAGTTTTTGACTGATAAAAGCAACTACCTGTTTCCATAGCCTTACATCAAACCAGATATGGGGATCTACGCCAATGGTACCATCGCATAATAGCTGTGTAGTATCGAGTGCATCGCTAACCGGATACACCCATTTCTCTTGGGCCATTTTCTTTAGTAGATTATTCATTTTTCCCTCTAAATCAAGACCATTATAAAATATCATATCAGCATGTTTAAGCTGTTGTACATCTTTTTGAGTAGTTTGATAGGTATGCGGGTCTATACCAGGACCCATTAAGCTGACTACCCGTGCATCGTCTTTTACAATGCTTTTAACAGCATCTCCCAGCATGCCCGTAGTGGTTAAAATAGTAAATGATTCACCCCTAGTATCATCAGAACAGGAAGATAGGCTCAAACAAAAAAACAAATAAACAATCTTATGCTTATTAAGCAAAAGATATCTAATAAAAGTAGTTAGCATACTAAATACCTATAAGGTGATTAAAATGTTATCTGTTATCTTACGAGATATATTAATTTTATACTGGTTATCAATAGTTACATCCATAGATTCATCAAATTGAATTTTTTCAACAACCGTTATTTTAGCTCCTAAATAAATGTTTCTTTTGCCCAGATATTGTAAAAATGGTGCTGAATCATCTTGAATGGCACTTATTATGCCGCTTGAGCCTTCAGATAGATTTGTCATTAATAACCTAGGCTTAGCTATAATGCTTCCATCAGCATTTGGAATCACTATACCATGAGGGTTGCAATATGGGTTACCTAAAAAATTATCCAATCGATCTATCAGTATATCAGAGTCAATATGCTCTAGCTGCTCTGCTATCTCATCTATTTCACTCCATCCAAACTTTAGTTTATCTACTAAGAAAACCTCCCAAAGCAAATGTTTGCGTAAAATCTTTATAGCAGATTGCTTTCCTAGTTCTGTCAAAGTTACACCTTGATATTTTCGGTAAATCACTAGCCCTTTATTATGCAGTTTCTGCATCATATCGGTAATGGATGCAGCACTGGTATGTAAAAACTCTGCCATAGCAGTAGTTGCAACCAATGCGTCTTTCTTTTCCGACAGCATATAAATGGCCTTTAAATAATTCTCCTCTGCATGTGTACGTTTCATAACCAATTAAGTTTAGTTAAAGTTAAATAAATATTTAGACATATCTAAATACCGACAAACAACATTAATTTACAGACCGAACCATCTTCATATTTAGATAGACATAAATAATTATTTAGATAAGACTAAATAATTATTTATAACTAATAATCAATTAAAATATAATTTTTTAAACCGACCTGCTCTATTTAACATCTCTTTTTATACATCAGATTGCTTTTGTATAACACGCTTAGACGAACAAAATAGCAAGCATATCATAATGGGACTCTTTATACTGAAATTTACAAAACACCCAAACCAAACATGACTAAATATTATTCATAACTGGAGTTATTTTAAATCAAAATCAGCAATAAATACATATATTTTAAACAAAAACTTTAAAAAATATAGATAGATATCTCCTGCTTTAAATGGCTATAATTGATTATAAGGCCAAATAAAATTTGGAACTTCATAAATACGCACTCATTATCAATCATATATAAATAACTATACATCTTTTACTTTAATATATAGGGTTTCAAAAAGATGGTCAAATTACTATTGTATAGTATCATCTTTTTTCTTAAAATTGGGGTTAAATGCTTCAGGATTAGGCTGCTTTACATTTACAATGTTAAAATCATGCATACAAAACAGCCACTTATTAACCGGCTTATACTTTACTTTTTTAGGGGGCTATTATTGATTCTTCCACTAGGGGGGACACTCTATTTAATTTCATTCATACTATTTAAAATAGATGGATTTGTTAGCCTTAGCATTCCAGGTTTAGGTATGTTTATTGTAGTGGCTTCTATAACGTTATTGGGCTATATAGGGACTACTTTGTTGGTTAAGTCGGTATTTGGATTTACTGAAGGGCTCATTAAAAAAGTACCATTTATTCGTGCACTCTATTCTTATTTGAAAGATTTTACTTCAACCTTTGTAAGCAGTAAGGGAAAGTTTAATAAGCCTGTTATGGTGCTAACGAATAAAACCACCCAGGTCTATAGGATAGGGTTTATTACAAAAGAGTCTTTAGAAGTGCTTTCCATGCCTAATCATGTAGCAGTTTACCTGCCTAATGCTTATGATTTAGCTGGCATCCTTATTGTTGTTCCCCCAGAGCTGATTACGCCTTTGCATTTGCCTGGATCTGAAGTGATGAAGTTTAATTTTTCTGGAGGGTTGACGCCGCTAAAAAATCCTAATACTAAAGAAGACGCTCCAGATTTAGATGCAACGTTATAATAACGCAAGCATCATGAAAACTAAGGTGGTCGTTTTAAGGAACCTTTTATGGGGCCTATTTTTTTCGTAATATTGCCATACTGCTGGGGTTCATGTAGATCTCAGTTGCTTTTTTATTTTGGGAGGGTTGGCAGAGTGGTTTAATGCAACGGTCTTGAAAACCGTCGTACTTTTAACGGTACCGAGGGTTCGAATCCCTCACCCTCCTCTATAAATTGGATAAGTGGAATGGTTAAACTGCACATACGTATTTATCCATCTAGTACCTTTGATAACTATTATGGTTCATTTATCGTATCTATGCACGCCTCTGGCTTGACCCCTTGTCTCCTTCGATAAAAAGCCTGGCCCGATAGTAAATAGCTGAATCGATATGTTTTTTAGCGGGAAAATCCTGAACTCAGCCCGCTGCGCGTGCTTTAAACAGGCGATTTTCTAATCCGCTTCTAAGAAACTTTATTCTATATTCTATGAAGTTTCTTTTCTCCTTTCCTATTTGGATGCCTATTTTTTCGCCCTATTTTTTGCCTAATTCCTTACTTTGTTTTTTAGCTAATTTAATTGCTTCTTTAAATGTTTTTTGTGTCAAATCAAGTTTTTTGTCAATGCAAGCCTAGTAAAATCACCCTTCCTCCCCTGTTTTCTATTGTAGTCTGCAAGAATCCTATTGTATAATTCAAAAACCTTGTATATATTAATTTTTTAACACTACAACAATACATTTCGTCATTTTACATACCCATGACCTTAATCGTCCTATTTTGGATATTATATAAATCCGCCTTAGTTTTTATTTTTTCTTGCACTGGAAATCAAACAAAAAAGACTTTAAACATATTCCGAACAAGTTATATATTGGATCAGCAAATAAGCAATAAAGCAGCATCAAATCTCCCTGCTGGCAAACGAGCTAGAGTAGCGCTACAAAATTTTTCTTCGGGCGAAGAGGGATCAAGCCAAAATAAAAAAAGGAAACCATCTGAGTATCCACTACCGCCTGATCTAATCCTCAATAAAGAAAGCGCAACTGTTCAAATATCATCAAGCATACGCAATAATCATGTTACCGCTACTGGTACGGAGGTGGTTGCTCCAGCTAATTTGAATAAAAGTCAAAATATATCTATTCAAGACAGTACAATAAAAAACAGATTAAAACATACAATCAACAATGATACTAGCCTCCATAGTACTCCAGACAAGGATACAAAAGAGTGGTTAGACAGTTTTCCCAATACAAAATTTTTTAAATGGTTAAAACTGGAAATCAATAGTGCGCCAAATAGCCAATTATGTAAAAAAATAGTAGCCCAACTTATTGCTTTGCGCAAATTGAAGGTGCCCTCTACGTTCACCAGTAGTATATGCAAACAATGCACGGATCTAGACTGCTATGGTGATTTCCTGAATAAAATTTTGGTAAAATATGAGCCGTCCGGGTATGCACTAACACCTGAACTACAGAAGATATTGCAACATGGTATTAAGCTGAGCAATATATCCAATATGTTAGGTGGATCTGGTCATAAATCCGCTGAAGCATTTGAAGCGTTAATCAATACGCTAACCAATCAGAAAAATCGGAAAAAGCTTAAAAAGTTAAAAGCATTAGGCTTTGAACCAAGCAATCTATCCAGTATGGTAAGTGGATCTGGTCATAAATCCGCTGAAGCATTTGAAGCGTTAATCAATACGCTAACCAATCCGAAAAATCGGGACAAGCTTGAAATGTTAAAAGAATTAGGCTTTGAACCAAGCAATCTATCCAGTATGGTACAGTCACTCTGCGTCATAAATCCGCTGAAGCATTTGCAGCAGTTAATCCATAAGCTAACCGATCAGAAAAATCTGGACAAGCTTGAAATTTTAAAAGAATTAGGCTTTGAAGTAAGAAATCTATCCAGTATGGTACATGGCACTGGTAACAAATCCGCTGAAGTATTTGCAGCAGTTAATCAATAAGCTAACCGATCAGGAATACTGCTGACCAATCTTAAAAAGTTAAAAGAATTAGGGTTTGAAGTAAGCAATCTATCCAGTATGGTAAATGGCGCTGGTAGCAAATCCGCTGAAGCGTTTGAAGTGTTAATTCATAAGCTAAGCGATCAGGAATACTACTGGACCAATCTTAAAAAATTAAAAGACTTAGGGTTTGAAGTAAGCAATCTATCCAGTATGTTAAATAGCGCTGGTAAAAAATCCGCTGAAACATTTGAAGCGTTAATCAATAAGCTAACCAATCCGGAAACTCTGACCAATCTTAAAAAATTAAAAGACTTAGGGTTTGAACCAAGCAATCTATCCAGTATAGTAAATGGCGCTGGTAGCAAATCCGCTGAAGCGTTTGAAGCGTTAATTCATAAGCTAAGCGATGAGAATATACGGGACAATCTTAAAAAATTAAAAGACTTAGGCTTTGAAGTAAGCAATCTATCCAGTATGGTAAATGGCGCTGGTCATAAATCCCCTGAAGCATTTGAGCAGTTAATCAATAAGCTAACCAATAAAGAGAGCTTCTCTAAGCTTGAAACATTACAAGCACAAGGTATTCAGTGTGGTCATTTATCTGCCCTGGTAAGAGGATCAGGTATGAAAGCATTTGATGCATTAAACGATGTAATCAACATACTAACCAACGACAAATATCTTGACACCATAAAAAAGGTTTCTGCTGCTATCTATACCACCCCAGATGTAATCAATAAAAATGATGAAATTTTGGTAAGTAGCAAGGCAAGTAAGCTGCTAAAAGCTATAGGAGATTTGAGAAAACAACCATCTATTAATGACCCAAGCGAACATAGACAATTCAAGAAGTTTTTAACAGATTGCTATGCTAAAGGTAACCATGTAGAGGATAGTCTTTTGGAAGTACAAAGAGTCTCTAATGATGACCCTAGGAAAAGTTTGCATGGACAAGATAAAGTAGTAGCTAAAAAAAAGATAACCAAAGGTACTATACTAGGTATTTATACCGGTATATTGCTATGTGAGGAAGACCCTATCGATCATGCAATTGAGTTTGCTTATTTAGCTACAAAAGGCATTTATGGGGTAAATAAACTAAATAGTTATAGTTTTGGTATCGACCTTGATACATCTGTCCCACTCTATCTGAGTGCATGCGGAAGAGGGAATATCTTAGCCAAGATTAATGCCAATCAGACTTATGATGCTCAATCTAATGATCATCAAGCCAATAAACCCAATGTGTTAGCCTTATGGAATAGTTATGATGGGGTGACACCATTTATATTGTTTTCTGCAACGCAGGATATTCCAGCTAACACAGAACTGTTATTGGATTATGGTCAACTATACTGGTCTGATCATAATGGTAATGATGATGTGTCTAATCCAGATGCCAATGCCTATAGGTCTTGCTTAGCGCAAAAAAAACATTACGTAGGGCAAAGCAACAGTATAATGGTACTGAAATTGTTTAACAAACACAACCCTGACTTATATCAAAAATTAGTAGAATATATAGAAACACCGTGCTTTAGTGCATTAGAAGGTAAAGATAGAATGATAGAATGCAGAAAAATTGATGATGCCAACACAATAGATTATCGTATATACAAACTGCCAGGCGAAGCAGCTATAGGGAAACCATCTCAAGATTATTACTCAATTGACTGGCATCCATCCGTTGGATTGGATGCATTGAACAAATATACTTATCTATTCACGCCTGTGGATCCGCCCCTTATCTCCTTCGATAAACAGTCTGGCCCGATAAGTAAATAGCTTCTAAGAAACTTCATTCATATATTCTATGAAGTTTCTTTGTATCCATTCACGCCTCTGGCTGGCCGCCTTATCTCCTTCGATAAAAAGTCTGGCCCGATAGTAAATAGCTGAATCGATATCTTTTTCAGCGGGAAAATCGTGAACTCAGCCCGCAAGCGGGCTTCAAACAGACGATTTTCCCGCTGAAAAAGATATCGCTCAGGGGTTAGTGTTTTACTAGAGCGCCATTTTTTTATCGAAGGAGACGCGGGGGCTGGTAATGGACTAGCCACTTGTTTTTTCAGCCAAACGTAGCGTATGCGTTTAACGCTATGTCCATAGTAGAAAAATGCCCCTGTAAAAAGTGGGGAAATAGGCCTCATCCCTTGCAGATGATTAGGAAAAACAGATTCCTTTGAAGCCCGCGCAGCGGGCGACTTCTGTTTTTCCATCTGTAAGGGGTGAGGTCCCCCAACTTTTTACCGAGGGCTTGATTTTTTGTCCACTTTTTTATCAAGAAAAAAGTGGAATACAATTCATTATTAACCAGTGACGTGAATAGATACGTTTCTTTTTTGAGTATAACCCACACTGTTGGGTATAACCCGCGGTGTGGGGGGGGGCTAAAAAACATATCGCTCAGGTGTTAGTGTTTTACCAGAGCGCCATTTTTTTATCAAAGGAGACGCGGCGGCTGGTAATGGATTAGCCACTTGCTTTTGCAGAAAAAGGTAGCCATAATAGATAAACCAACCCCTACCAGCAAGCTGGCTACCTTCTTGTATCAAATACCTCAGCAGAAACCGTTTCAGTCACTACAGTTATTTGTTCTTTGATAAAATGGATAGCCCTATCCCTACTCAAGCGATTATGCAATTTAGAATAGTATTGGCTGCCTTCTTGTCCCTGTAGAAAAGAGAGGGTACCTGCATGAAGGGCAGGATCACTAGCTTCTACCTCCAAACCATTATTAGTAGCATAATCAACATAAGCACGCTTGGTTTCATCTACTACATCTGATGGGGTTACTGCTAAATCATTTTGACGCACGATACTACCTAACAGGATTTCCCATTTTAAGTTTTCTTCATGTGTGCGATAGTAGGCTTCCACCTCGTTTGGAGTTGCCTTTGGATTATTCATAAGAAGCCATCTTTTAAGAAAGGTCTCTGGAAGGTCCACTACATTATGCTTACAAAGCTCCGCCCGTAGGTCCTCATAGAATGCATAACGTGCTTCCATCCGTTTATCAAATAAGATAATTTTAGCAATAGCTTCTCTAAATTCATTTTCAGTCCCAGCAACCCCTTCTCCTAATACAATATCGAAAAGTGCAGGCTCAATAGACGCTGGCACAACACGAACAATGCTAGTAACTGTAAAAACAGCTGGCCAAGCAGCGTTATGCCTTTTAAAGGCAGTAAAGGCAGTAAAGCCTACACCTAAAAGGGCAGAAAAGTGATGCGCTAACATCTCTTCTGTTACAGTTACCTGCTGCCCCACACGAAGGCCTAGAAATACTTCCCTGAAATGCTCCGGAATATGCATTATAGAAATACGGATATCCAGACCAACCTCCCCTTTGCTATCTGTAAGCGTTCCATACAACATAGCCTCCGATGTACTCTCCTCAAGATGAATGGCTTGACCATGAACAATCTGTAAGCCTTGCAAAAATTCATCCACTAGTTTAGGGCCAACGCCATCTATTTCAAATTCTGTAATAGCAATATTAGGGCCTAATGCAATGGGCTGTTCTGCCATTAACCCAACTTCATAAGAAAAGGTAAAAGCATGCTGACGCTTAAGATCCATTTCATGCGAAGGGGTTGTACAAAGCGGCTCTATAAAAATAGGAATACGCTCTTTGGCAATATAATCATTTAAAGAAGTTACAGCCACCTTATGCAATGCCTCAGCAAGAATAGAAGCGCCATACATCTTTTTAATAAGATCTGTAGGGACACCTCCCAGTCTGAACCCTTTTAAACGAACATTCTGAGCATAATGCTTGAGCTGCTTCTCAACAAATGGCTTATAATCAGGTTCATCTAACGTAATGGAAATAATCCCATGATTAGGATTAATCTTATTAAACTGAATATCCAAGGTAAAACAGGTTTAAAAGATAAAAGCGAATGCTTAAAAAATATACATAAAAGTACGGATGAAGGGACTCGAACCCCCACACCTCACGGTACTAGATCCTAAGTCTAGCGCGTCTACCGATTCCGCCACATCCGCAGGAAAATAGGAGACAAGAAATGACTCCTCTACAAAAATAGAAAAAACAAGCTTCTCAAACAAATAACTCAAACCTACTGAGCTATGCTGATCAAGAAGCAGCTACTGGGCTACCCTTTTAAGAGAAGCCATCAACATGTACTTCAGCCGAGAAATCAGTTCGTCTTAATTCGTATCCATTGCATAGGGTAGCATTGCTTGTACCGCATAGGGTTTAGATAGGGTGCGATAATGATTCAATATAGGATATGCTTGTGCCAAGCCATCCAATAGCTCCATTTTGACACCATTATGGGCATAGCTTCGCAACTGTTCCAACTTTGTTTTAGGACGAGGCAAATAACAAATACCATACTTTTGGGTTAGCTTTGCTAAAGCAGCAGCTTTAACAATAGCTGCGTCCAGCCCACCTAATTCATCTACTAGGCCGTTACTTTTCGCTGCTACACCCGTATATACCCTACCACCAGCCAATTTTTCTACACAGGCCAAGTCGAGCCCACGTCCATTAGCAACCTTACGCAAAAAATCCGCATAACTTGACTGTAATAATTTACACATCAAATTAGACTCCAACTCAGAAAGCGCTACCCTGGGCGCTAGGCAATCAGCAGAAGGAGCTGTTTTAACCACATCACTATGAATGCCTATTTTATGCATTAGTTCAGTGAAATCAAATAGTAGACCATAAATACCAATCGAACCTGTAATGGTAGTGGGCTGTGCAAAAATATAGTGGCAAGGAGCAGCAATATAATAGCCTCCAGAAGCAGCCACGTTAGACATAGAAGCCACAACTGGCTTAACCGACTTAAGCTCTTCTATAGCCTTCCAGATAATATCTGAAGCGACTACACTACCCCCTGGTGAATTAATACGCAATACGAGTGCCTTTATGGCATTATCTTCTTGAATAGCCTTTAGTGTTTTAACAAATTCATGGGCGCCAACATAACCAGCACTACTGGACCCATCGATGATCGCCCCTTCAGCAACTAGAACAGCAATTTTATCCAACGAATCAGGTGGGGTTTCTACAACACTATATTCCTTATGATTGATAAAAGCAGGTGATTTTAACTTTTCCTTTAACAGTTTTTTAGCATCTGATGCATAGCCTATCCTGGTAATCAAACCAGCACCAAGGGCATCATTAGGCAGTACAGCTGAAAGATTACGAGCATAAGTTTGCAATGCCGAGACCTCTATATTTCTAGCACCACCTATTTTAGTTAAAAAGTGTGCATAAAGCGACTCAAGACATACTTTTCTTTGCGCACTGCTTTCCTCACTCATTTTGGTCAAACAATAAGGCTCCACTGCATCCTTACACGCTCCAATACGAAATATGACTGGCTTTACAGAAACATTTTCAAAAAATTTTGTATAAAAGTTAACTGTTACAGCAAAACCTTGGAATGCTAGGAATCCACTAGGATTTAGTATAATTTCATCTGCCACAGAAGCCAAATAATAAGACTTTTGCGTATATCCATCTCCATATGCAATGATGGTTTTACCCTGTTGCTTAAAGGCCAACAAAGCCTCTCTAATTTCCTCTAAGGAAGCCCATCCGGCATCCAGATAAGAGCAATCTAAATAGATAGCAGAAATACGACTATCCTTGGCTGCTTGCTGAATAGCTCTTTTAGCTACCTTAAAATCTATGACACCTTTCTGGGAGCCAAACAAAGAAACGGGCATCCACTCAACCAAACGCCCCCCCATATTAAATGTTACCACTGAGTTGCTTTCTACTTGTCTAGCATCATTAGTGGTTAATTTTAGGATTCCAAAAATAACTATAAAGCACAAAGCTAATAAAGCGATAAAAAAACCCACAGCAATGGTCAACACCTGCTTAATAAAATACTTTATTTTCATTTTGATTATAAAAAGATGGACGATGTAATAACGTATACTCCCAAAACCAACAAGGAAAGTTTTTTATCTTCTTTTTTAAAGATATGATTTGTACTTGGGTGGGCGTGGGCCTGCGCGGACTTGAACCGCGGACCTCTACATTATCAGTGTAGCGCTCTAACCAGCTGAGCTACAGGCCCTAAAATCTATAACTTTCTATGACTACCTGCCATATTAACACGGAGTAAAAAAATATATTTATTAAGCTAGCAAACCACTGCCACCACCATTTGCATGGGAAAGGCTACTACTCCATAGCAAACAGGCTGCTTATCGACTGCAAAACAGTTAGGCTGTTTAACACAGCTAAATTACGCATATATTCTGTATATACCCAACAAATAGCTGCAAGAAATCTTTATTTTGATCCACTTTAAGATCATAAGCAATGCGGAACAATCTTTTCATCCATAGGAAATTCTAACTTTAAGTGTAGATTTGTAGCGACTAATTCAGCAACCTAGAAATTTCATATTTATTGTATGTTACAAATTGGAGATTGTGTATTGGGTGATTTTCCACTTTTATTGGCGCCCATGGAAGATGTGAGCGATCCTCCTTTTCGTGCTATATGCAAAGCACATGGTGCAGATCTAATGTATACAGAGTTTATTTCTTCAGAAGGGTTGATTAGGGATGCTACCAAAAGCGTAAAAAAATTAGAAATATATGAAGAGGAGCGCCCCATTGGGATACAAATATTTGGCGATGTAATAGAGGTGATGCGAGAAGCAGCGACTATTGTAGAAAGCGCGCAACCCACTTTATTGGATATCAACTATGGTTGTCCTGTTAAGCAGGTTGCTTGCAAAGGGGCAGGTGCTGGTATTTTACTAGATCTTCCTAAAATGCAGGCTATGGCTGGAGAAATTGTCAAACAAGTCTCCATTCCTGTTACGGTCAAAACACGCTTAGGATGGGACCATAACTCTATTAAAATTTTAGAAGTAGTGCAACGGCTTCAAGATGTTGGGGTGCAGGCCGTAACCATTCATGGAAGAACCCGGCAACAAATGTATAAAGGGTCAGCAGACTGGAGCTATATTGCCTCGGTAAAAGCAGATCCCAGTATTCACATTCCCATTTTTGGAAATGGAGACATCGACAGCCCTGCTAAGGCCATTGCCTATAAAAATAAATATGGAGTGGATGGCATTATGGTTGGCCGTGCCAGCATTGGTTATCCTTGGATTTTCCGAGAGATCAAACACTATCATGCAACAGGCAACCTACTGCCCCCTCCTACCCTAACAGAAAGGATTGAAACGGTCAAAAAACATTTGGTGCATGCCATACAATGGAAAGGCGAACGAACAGGCATACTAGAAATGAGGCGCCACTATACCAATTACTTTAGAGGTATAGTGGGCATAAAAGCATACCGATCCAGCTTGGTAACGGCTACTTCCTATACAGCCATATGCGATCTTTTAGATGAAATCATGCAAAACGAGGGCTAGTTTTTGCCAGTACTACCATGCCCTCCCACTCCCCTAGCCGTTTGGTCTAAAACCGGTACTACCTTCCAGCAAACCGATGCATATTTAGCGACAACCAGCTGTGCAATTCTATCCCCATCGTGCACTACAAAGGATTGATCAGAGAGGTTGATAAGTAATACTTTTATTTCTCCTCTATAATCTGCATCAACGGTTCCAGGGCTATTTAATACTGTAATTCCATGATGCAATGCCAAGCCGCTACGTGGTCTTACTTGTGCCTCATATCCCTCTGGTAAAGCAATAGAGATACCGGTAGCAATGAGTAGCCTCTGGCCAGCAGCCAACGAAATAGGATTAGGCGTAAAAGCACGCAAATCCATACCGCTAGCCCCCAATGTAGCATAAGCAGGCAGTGGGTGGTGTGATTGGTTTATAATTTGAACTTCCATATATATAAATCATTTATAAAATGTTACTTTTTGCACAGGGCTTGATTTTTTACTTACTTCTTTATCAAGCAAAAAGTAAGATACAAACTCCTTATTGCACAATAGCTTCAAACTGGCTTGCAAAGGCAAGTAGTTTGGCTTCTTCAAAGTAGTTACCAATCACTTGTATACCAATAGGCAAATTCTTTTGGTCCACTCCATTTGGTAAAGAAATAGCCGGTAAGCCAGCTACAGATGCCAGCACGGTATAGAGATCACCCCAATACATGGACAATGGATTACTTGCAAAACTATTTACCTTAAAAGCGGTAGTAGTAGTGGTAGGCAATATGATAAAATCATAATGGTTCAAGATATCTTGCATGGCTTTTTTAATCATATTACGCACCTTTAATGCCTTGACATAGTGCGTTTCACATTGAGAATCGCTCAATACAAAGGCACCTAACATAATCCGCTTTTTCACCTCCTTAGCAAATCCTTCCGTTCTTGATTTGGTATAGACCTCTTCCAGCGTAGTAGCATGGCTACTTCGATAACCGTAACGAATGCCATCAAAACGGGCCAAATTGGTACTTGCTTCGGCATTTACCAATATATAGTACGTAGGCAGTGCATATGTAAGTAGCTCAAAGTGAACATTATCTACCTGGTTCCCTGCTTTCTTTAAAAGTTCCAAGCTACGCAATGTATGTTCCTTTATTTCTGGTTGTAACCCTCCATTGCTTAGGGTTCCCGCTAAGCAAGCCACTTTATAAGGTCCTGGGTGATCCAACGCACTGGTATAACAGGGCACCTCTTTGGCAGCTGCAGTATCATCAAATGCATCAGGGCCAGCTATTACCTCCAGTACACTGGCACAGTCTGCTACTGTATGGGCAAAGATACCAGCCGTATCGAAAGAAGAAGCATAAGCTACTAGCCCATGTCTAGAAATCCTGCCATAAGAGGGTTTGAGGCCTACAAGGCCACAAAATGCAGCAGGCTGCCTAACAGACCCACCTGTATCAGTTCCAATAGAGACATGACACATTTTTGCTTTTACAGCTGCTGCAGATCCACCCGAAGAACCACCTGCGACCCTTGTTTTATCTAAAGGATTGAGTACAGTACCAAAATAGTCATTTTCTGAAGAGGAACCCATGCCAAACTCATCACAATTCTGATGGCCAATAATCAATGCATCAGCTGCCAAAAGTCGCTCTGTCACTGTTGCATCAAATGGCGAGATATAATTGGTCAAAATTTTACTGCCAGCCTGTAGGGGATGGTCTTTATAGGCAACCATATCCTTCAAGCCAATAACCATTCCAGCCAATGCCCCCCCCTTATCTGCTTTTATTTTCTGGTTGACTACCTCAGCCTGTTCTACTATTTCTTGATCATAAATATTTACAAAAGCATTCAAGTCTTTTTGGGTATGGATATGTTGCAAGAACTGCCTAACTACTTCTATAGAAGTAACTTTTTGTGATGCAAGTAAGGGACGAAGTGCATTAAAAGAATAAGGATGGCAAAGCATATATACAATATTATAAAGATTAAGATGGTTGGAAATGAATATCTTTTTTCAGGCCTTTGTAACCTGTGAGTTCTATTTCTACTGCACCTACTACTAGGTTAACCTTTAATTTGATCGGCACTTTATTAACATCATCCGAAACATATGCTTCCACCGGGCGCGAACCGGAAAATATACTATCCTGAATAGGTACCAAAGGTGCAAAAACCAACGCTGATGTTTTGCCTAGTTTAGTAGTAATGGTTTTTTTTCCAAGAAATAGAATCGCTACATCTTCATAGAGCTGCTGGTCATGTAAAACCGTTAGGACAATCTTATCACCTGGTTTTAACTTTGTAGTATCAATGGAGCGCAACCCATAGTAGCCACCGATCAGATCTTTAATGGTTTTTGTACTCGGAATGGGATGATAGGTAACTTCATGCTCCATATTACGGGTACTTTCAGCTACGTTAATCGTAGCTTTTTGCGCTTGATAATCAAAGTCAACCTGTTCTTTTCTTACATAACCATTTTCCTGAAGGTGGGTCACACATCTATGTGGTCGCAATGCATTGGCACAATCTACATCTAAATAACTTTCCCATGTATCCAACACTTTAAAGCCTAGAATGCCTAATGCAGCACTTGAAGTACCTTGTACTTGAATCTTATAGCAAACATGCTCATTGAGCTGATGCAATTCCTCATCCACATACATAGTGGCTGTACCAGCATGTATAAAGCTATAGTATACTTGATACTCGAGCCATTCTCCTCGAAGAAAAGGAGGTACTACTCCACTCGCAGTTTTAGCCTGTGTACTGCTTAAAAAAGCACCCATGAAACAACAGAAAAACAACTTTTTAAAGTATTGTACTACCAGCATAAGTATCAGAAAATATTAAAACAATTCAAAATGCAGCAACTATTATAGCCTCTAAATCTACAATAAAAAAAGCACCTGGCCAAATCACTCCTTCGTATAGGCGCCCTGTCCGTCCACCTATTCATAAAAAAATATGGGCTGGAAATAGGAAAAAAAAGGAGAAAAAACTATATTGGTCAAATCTTCACCAGACCTCTTTTGAGGATTCAGTAACACCAAGATTATATATAAACCACGAAAACCGCACCAAGCGGGTATAATGATTGATTATATTACTATTACAAAAATGAATTTGAAAAAATATTTTAGCCATAGTGTTGCGCTACTTCTTGTCTGTGGAGCCAAATGTGACAGTGGATACATAGATCAAGACAAAGAGGGTTATTATACACAGAACCCCTATGAGCTGAACGAACGCACATTGCTAAAAGATACCATGACGATATTGCCAACCGATGTCATTACCAAGTTGAGCAAAAAACTAGCAACTAACGCCCCTAAATGGCTAATAACTGGTACAGAAAAACAGCCATATGCCATCTGGAAGGAATTTTTTGCAGAAATACCAGCAAAAATAGTAGCAACTCTAAAAGAAAAAGGACACAATACCCTACCTTTAGAAGACTACTATGGTAAATTGGGCCTCCTATTTAAAACAGCTACAGCCACAAATGAAAAAGAGCTTATAGTAGCAGCCCAAAAACTCCAAGCTGATGCCAACCTAATGCAGGCATTTGAAAAATGCATAATAGAAAGGCATAATAAGCCAGGAACTATTTATCTGAATAAGCCGACACTAGCATACCAAGAATTGCTCTGTTTTATTTTAGAAAAAACCAATAAACTGCATATTAGTCTAAAAAAGTTGTGTTTGAATCTAAAAAAATGGGCGGAAGACGGCCATCCAACTGGCTGGGCGCTATGGAACAATATTCAGAACAAGCACAAAGAGCAACTAAAGTGTTCTCAGTTATATAAATATACAAAGAACCGACAAGTCATTAAGGAGAGTTTAAACCTGGTCGATCAATTGGCAAATGCTCCATATAGTTTAAGCTATAAGGATTTCTTAGAGATATTACCATATGGAATAAAGCAATTGAAAGATATTTTATACGAAGTAAGGTTAGAAGAAGATGATGATATAAAATTACTAAAAACCTATCTTGGCATTGTATCAAGTATAGGTTAAAGCAAAAAGAGCACGAAATTAAAACGATAAACTTGAATGAAGTCGTTATGCAATTACGAAATTTTTTTCTTTATGGGCTAATCTCGGCATCAGCTATAGCAATTGGTTATATAATCCTTACATATACCACTCCGAAAGTTAGCCATTCCCAGGAGTCAAAGAACAATCATAAAACAGATGCTACCCTCTATGCACACGAAATAGATGAAGCATATAAAACCTTAGGGATTCATAAACATGCCTCATATGAAGAGGCAAGGCAGGCTTTCAATAAACTAGCTAGAAAGTATCATCCAGATAAGAACCTAGAAAAACAGCACAATTGTGCTGCTGAATTCGATAAAGTAAAAAAAGCATGGGATTTAATAGGACCACGCCTAAAGCGTCACCAACCCGATTAACACTGCACCAGAAAGCCGACAAAAGGCCATGCTAAAGTAATAGACAGTTACCCTCAACCATGGACAAAATTTATGACCTACTAAGCAAACATTGGGGGTATCATGCTTTTAGACCCCTTCAAGAAGCCATCATCACGGCCATTCTAGACGGCAAAGATGCATTGGTTTTTTTACCTACTGGTAGCGGGAAGTCACTTTGTTTTCAACTACCAGCCTTGTGCAAAGAAGGGCTAACCCTTGTCGTTACGCCACTTATTGCGCTTATGAAGGACCAAGTTACCCAACTTGCTCAGAGGGGTATTCATGCAGAAGCCATTTTCTCGGGGATGTCTAGTTTAGAAATAGAACGCAGCCTAGATAACTGTGTATATGGTAACGTAAAGTTATTGTATGTATCCCCAGAACGATTGCAAACCGATCTTTTTAAGCTTCGTGCACCTAACATGTCTATTACTACCCTGGTAGTAGATGAAGCCCACTGCATTTCCCAATGGGGATATGATTTTAGACCTTCTTATCTAGAAATTGCCCACTTTAAGCAAATGATTCCCAAGGCCAATACAGTGGCCTTTACAGCTACTGCCACAAAAGCGGTTAAACAGGATATTCAAGATCGTTTGCAACTGAACCATCCACTCCTTTTTACACAAACTTTTCATAGACCCAATCTAGTCTACTGGGTACGCAAAACAGAACAAAAAGAAACACAACTGCTCAAGGCACTACAACAGTCCACTGGACCAGCTATCATCTATGTAAACACACGCAAAAAAACAGAAACCATTGCTACTTTTTTGCATAACAATGGCATCACCAGTGCATTTTACCATGCTGGCCTAACCATGGCAGATAGAGCTATGAAACAAGCGCTATGGAGCGCAAATAAAGTACGAACTATGGTGGCTACCGCAGCATTTGGTATGGGGATTGATAAAGCAGATGTTTCTTTAGTAGCCCACCTAGACCTACCTGCTTCCTTAGAAGCCTATTGCCAAGAAGCAGGCAGAGCTGGTCGGAACAACGCCATAGCTTATGCTATTCTTTGGTATGATTTACAAGATATTGCCCATTTAAAACAAAAGTGGAAAGAAAGTTATCCCACTATTGACCAAGTAAGAAAGGTCTACCAACATCTAGTTAACTACTATAAAATCGCAGTAGGTTCCCATGCTTTTGTAACCTATGATTTTGACTTAGAGGATTTTAAGAACACAACTGGGCTTTACACAAAAGAAGCCTATTATGGGCTAAAAGCATTAGAATCAGAAGGGTTTATACAGCTCAATGAAGCCTATTACCAACCATCTAGAGTCTATTTTCTACTATCCAGAGAAGCGTTATATGCATTTCAGCTCCGCCATCCTGCTTATGATATATGCATCAAAGCGCTTTTAAGGCTCTATGGTGGTACACTTTTTACACCATATTGTACCATCTTTGAAAAAAAGATAGCCCAGTTGATCCAGATTACAGCATACAAGGTGCAAGACCAATTATATGCTTTGCATCGGCTAAAGGTGTTGGAGTACCTTCCACAAAAAGCCAATGCACAAATTACTTTTTTAACACCACGCTATCTTGCTGCTGAACTGCCCTTACCAGTTCATAAAATCGAGCAAAAAAACAAAACAGCTTATCAACAAATAGAAGCAGTTATACAATACGTTACCAATAACCGGCGTTGTCGGCTGGCCACATTATTAGATTATTTTGATGAAGATGAATCGATCTGCCACCAATGCGATATTTGTAAACGAAAAGCAGCTGAAACGATAGATCATAGCACTATGGCTGCAAGACGCAATTACATTATAAACGCCATTAAGCATGGTAAACAGGATCTTAAAAAACTAATAGCGTCGGTTGCCCCTGAAAAAGAAAAAGCACTATTAGATACTATAAGAACGATGCTAGACGCAAAAGAAATATACTATGAGAACCCTGGCCAGCTACAAATCAGCTTGGCTAAACAGCACCAAAAGCATTGACGATTTGAATAGATGCATGGGCATAAACCATTTTTGCATTGGCATTTCGTTCTAAACAATAACAAGCCTGCATCAACTGTGCGATAATCTCTTTCAATTGGTTCATGGTCACATTGAGGCCAAACTTTTTGCTAAAGGTTTCTTCAGCAGGCAAATGGATAGGCAGAACTGGGCACTCCAACTTGCCCAATAAAGTAACCCTAATCAGCTGCAATGCATAAGCAAGAAAACTTTTTTGTGCATCAACAGATAGTTTATAAAATGCTTCAGATTGTGCCACTAGCTTGATCAAATCACCACTATAACAACTACGCATCCAATGGCTAAAACGTTCAAAGTGATCCTCAACACTTTGCCCGACCAACTGAAAAGCTTTAGATACATTACCTTGCGCCAAAAATGCTATTTCTTTACATCGATGCAAATCTAAATCGCTATATTTATGCTGCAGCAGTTGCTGAATCGCCTCCTGGGAACAAGGAGGAATGGTATGCTGTTGGCTACGGGACCTAATGGTAGACAAAACCTTTTCCCCACTGGAGCTAACCAATAAAAAGACCGTTCCTAGAGGCGGCTCTTCCAAGGTTTTCAACAGTGCATTAGCCGCTGTATGATGCAGATACTCTGGTAGCCATATGCAGACGATTTTATACCCCCCAATAAAAGGTTTTAAGCCAAGTTGCTGAATGATGTTACTAGCCTCTTGCCTACTAATTTGACACTGTTTGCCATCATAATGCATGGCAGCAGTCCACTCCTCTAGGGTCAAAAAAGGATTCTCCTTAAGACAATTTCGAAAGGTTTCTAAATAAGCTGATTGCGCTTCCGAAATCGTATTATTTGCCTTTTTAGGAAATACCAATTGCAAATCTGGGTGAGTGAACTGCGCCATACTGACACAAGAAAAGCAAGACCCACAAGCATCATCTTCCTGACGGGAGCTGCAATTTAAATAAGTAGCAAAAGCCAATGCCAAAGCAAGATTTGCAGAACCAGCAGGACCTATAAAAAGCTGCGCATGAGCTACCTTACCTGTAACCGCCATTCTTATTAAGGTGCTTTTAAAAGCATGGTGCTCAGGTATCGCTGCAAATTGCATCTCAAAGAAATTTATATGCTACAAGCCGCCCTCCCCAACATTGGTTAATAGGCCTTACCACTTATGAGTTTGTTGGAATAGCAGTATTTTTCTTTTTGTACTTTTGATTGAAACGCTCAATCCTGCCCGCTGTATCTACGAAAATTTTCTTACCTGTGTAAAAAGGATGGGAAACGTAGCTAACTTCCACTTTAAATAAAGGATATGTTTTTTTATCCTCCCACTCAATGGTTTCTGAGGTAGCTATAGTAGAACGGGTCATAAACTTGGCACCACTAGAAGTATCCAAAAAAACAACTGGCCTATATTCCGGATGAATCTCTTTTTTCATAAGTATATTAAATAATATATTTTTTTATATAGCGTGATACTGCTAATTTAAGAAAGTTTCTTAATTTTTTAGATATCCTTTTCCTGAGAAAACAGGGGATTCTATAATTGTATATAAGTATGATGCCCTACCACTTTTTTCTTGATAAAGAAGTGGACAAAAAATCAAACCCTCGGCCAAAGCGTTTTACAGGGGCATTTTACCACCATAGTTATAGTGTTGAATGCATACGAATAGATTAGCCCAAGCGTTAAATGCTATTGATGCACCACCTCATACTCTTCTTCTTCCCACCATAAATCGGTCACATAATATTTAATCAGGCTGCCTTCTCCATAATCACGTTGGGTTCTTATTTGTAGCGTGTAGTTAAAGGTATCACCTGCCCAACGCAAATTAATTTTATTTCTAAAACTGCCATAATAGGCTTTTACAGCATGAATTTTGTTGCTGGAGTCTCCAAACGTACTTAATGCTATAGCGTGGGTCATCGCATATAAACCACGCCCCTGCTTACCAATTTTGGCGATTACTTCAAATGCATGGCATGCATTTAACGGAGGGGTAATACTATACCAATTGCCATCACCAGGCACTGTTCCACTAGCATAAGTACCCCTGCGTCCATGCATACTGATGTTACCATTTACGGTTAACCTTTCAGATGGATTGGTTGTACCTATACCAACATATCCATTCGGTTGAATAAGCAGCTTACTCTCCCCTTGTTTATCGACAAGATTAAATCCAAAATCTGGGGTATTTTTGGGATATTGTTCAATACTCCAAGTAGGCTTAAAGTCATTCAAATTATTGAAAAAGGTTATCAACTTAGACGAGCTCCCTTTAGGGGACAAACTTAAGCCATTATCTTGAGAAATAATCTTATCATCTTGTTTGTGAAACATTGAGTCTATTAAATCCTCAAAATCACGTTGGGTAGGGATAGATCCTTTTTCAAAGCTTTTCTTTAGTGCCTCTCTACTAGTGATTGCCATGCTCGGTTCTAATATATTTTTTAGTGATTAAACAATATTCTTCTAAAATTGGTATGGGTGTATCTTTATCTACACATGGTATAAATTCCTCTTCTTTAGAACGCTCCCATGGACCTACTATAAAGTCTTCAGAAATAGCCATATCGCCTATGCTACCATGACGCAATTTCACAGCAGCATCGAATTTATCCACAACAGATATCTTATGATTTTTGGAAGAAACCATAACAGACCATGGATAACCGGCAAACAAATGACTATCATAGGTCGTTACCTTATCTAACTTTAAGTCTGGGGGCTTACCAGAATACTTCAATATAGAAAAATTTCCTATGCCTTCTACATAATAACGGTTATTAATGAAGTCTATAATCTTAGAAGTAGGTATATTGCCACCTAATTGCACATCCGCTGATGGATGAAATAACCATGGAGAAAAAAAGTTATGCAAATCTTGGTAGAGTAGATTTAAGAACAATCCTTTTTCATATCCGGGCTTAAACTTAACAGTAACGTTAACTTTAACATCTTCATAAATAGGGTTGGTTACTTCACATTTTAGAAATGGCGTGCTCACACTTTGTATATAGCTTTTAATTTCAGTCAACAGCTGCCTACTAACAAAGGGCATGCCTAGATTAGAATCTGCTTTAGCCATGACCACAAGGGTTATATGACCAGGACTGATCATATTATGTCCACTTTTTGCGGTATGATTGATGCATTTTACTTTGAAGATTTCTGGAAATTTTTCAAGAACCATGCGTTCGTAATCCCACACTGATATGGCTCTATTTTTATGCCTTAACCGCTCACTGACCCGCCTGTAAAAAGCTTGATGATTTTCGAACTGCCTTCCGCCAAAGGTTTGAAAGGGTTGTTGAACGCCTTCAATGCCCTCTATAGGGTGCTGGAGCTCTTGAATCGCTTTTGCAGGCAATACAGGCGCAGAAAAAACACCATTTTTATCCATAACCCTTGAGACAGCAACCGCTTGCATATAGACGCCCACTATGGTAGACAGCGCCTTTTTTTTATCCATGAACTGTGCTTTGATCCAGGTTAATCCAGGAGTCATACGGGTATTATTGCTATTGACCTGGCTGGGTAAATTAGATAAATCAAAAATCATAATGCCTGATTTAGATAGTCCATTGGTTCCATCTACCACAATCGCCTCCTCAAAGGGTAACCAAATATTATCAGACAGATAAAACCATTTTGGTTGCTGGGTTTCCTGGTCTGGGTTATTTTCACCAATCGCTACATGCATAGAGAGATGGCTACTATTGAGATCTTCTATGCCAAAAGCTATAAATGACTCTCTCTGTTCTACCAATGGTAACAATGTAGCTGGAGCTGCCAATTTACTGGGAAATGTCTTTAAATAACCAAAAGAAGAAATATGAAAAAAGCTATTTAAATACTTTTCCTCCTCTTCCCCAGGAGGAGAAGTGAGTACCATAGACTCTTCTGCCTCGTAATCAACTGTAATAGCTTTAATACGAGGAGTGTAGGGCTCGTGCAATACAGTTATTGCTTCGCCTTTCTTTTTCTGAGCATTTTGCAGCAGTACACTGCTCATCAGGCTAGGATAGATGGCATGACCAAAAGCTTGCTCTGGCCCACATAGTTGTAATTTTAAAAATCCGGCTACAGTTTTTGGGCCATAAACAGAAACATCTAATGGATGGTTTGCTTTAGTGATCCGTAATGCAGCCACATCAATATCACTAATGGTTCTCAGGCCATCTAATTGCTCGCTGCCCTTATTACTTTTTGTAACCTGAAAAAGAGGAATAATTTGCCTATTCTGGCCATAAAATGGATTCCAATGTTGGTGATTTAAGTAAGCAATATTGACCTTAAAGTCTTCATTATTTACCTTGGTAGGATAGGCATCATAATAGGCCTTAAAACCTCCGTCTAGTGTAGGAATGCTATCCCATTTGATATGTATTTTTAAATCTGTTAGATTCTTAGAGAAGATTTCTCCGCTGCCTATATAAAAACTACTATCCAATTTGGCTAACGGGCCAAAAGGTTCAAAGATTTGACTATTATCAATAATGCCCAGCTGATTTTGAAGCACTAATCCACGATATCCCTGCACACTAACCTTTAGATCTATTGTTTCAAGGATTAACCCATTTAAGAGATACAAACCAGTTAATGAGGCTTCATTCTGTACACCAACAGATACAGTGGGGGTTCCAGGATTGACTACGCCGCCTTTGTATTCAGCAGGCAACCTATCTATTGGGGGTGTTTCTGTATTTAAGGATATGGTCATATGTAGGCAACGTGCTTCCTCCATAAATTCCAATGCTACAGACTCTTCTGGGATGCTGAACCATCCATCTTTAGTAGTAATTTGTATATGTGACATGGTATGCAGCATACCTGCCACCTGCTTTAAAAAAGCTGCAGCGAGGATTTTTTTATTTGGATTGCGATTGAGCAATACCTGAAAAGATTCAAAGGTAAACTTCCACTTTATATGAATGGTCCGCATACCTTCAGCAAGGTAAAATAATGGTGAACCCACCAATACAGCCAACTGTTCGTTCGACTGTATTTTAGCTATTTCACTATGGTTAGGGTTAGGGAACAATTCAAAAGGAAGCGCTTGTAATAACTGGCTATCATAGGTAGTAGTAGCCAATTCAACTGTTTTATATCCTTCTTTATCAAATTTTTTAGTAATCAATAGGGTATTAATCTGAGCAATCTTAGCCTTATTGACCGTTATATTACTTTTCGTTTCAAATAAAATATCCTCTCCGTTAACTGGATTTTTAGCCACCAAACGGCTTCCTTCTGGTACAAAAGCAAAGGATTGATTGGGACTAGGCAAAAAATGGACATAAGCCTGATCCGGCATAGAAGGATTGTTATTGAATTTCAGGACATGCCTATAATAGTGGTCTAGTGTTCTTTGTGGAATGTGGTTAAGATGGGCATCTGCATACTGCAGTAGCTCTAGAAAAGCAATCAAAAGTGCCACATGCGGCTCTTTATTTTGAGAGGAAAGCGTATCGAAATAGTCACTAGCAGCCAACTCTTTTAGTTTATAAATGGTATTGAACACAGCGTCAAAAAAGTCATCAAAGCTATCGATAACTTGTTCATCATTAGGCTCCGCACCATTTATTTCATCATAAATCAGATCTGTTTTTAAGCGCCATAAGGAAGTATTGTGGCATTTTTGATAGAGAAAAACAGAAAAATCTATAAAGGATTGAATAGAGCTGACTTTACGGTGTTGTTGTAGTACCTTATATATTTTACTAAGGTTGGTATTGATTTCTTCATGTATAATGGTATCCAATTTTGCTCGAACTACATCTTCATTGGATAGGTTTTTATACCAATAATCGAGCAATATGATTAAATCTTGTGCCACCACCAAGATGTTATACATAGCCTCGTTATCTGCAATTCCTGTAGGGTTTCTGCGTAGTGTTAAAAAATGTTTATGGATATTTTTTTTTAAAGTATCGATATTGGTATGTAGAATAAGGGAGCGTATAACGGTATCATCCTGCTCTAAAAACTTTCGCCAGACATTTTGGTCTATTCGTTGATTATTATTATCATAATAAGCGAGCAAATCAGTATATAAGTAGAGGAATCGGAGGTGATCACTAAATTGTCGGTCACTAATCAACAGGTTGTTGTCTACCAATTCAGGTAATAATCGTTCAGTATGGCAGGTACCTCTTCCGGCAAATAAAATATTAAGTTTTTTTTGAATATTCATACATTTAAACTATGATCTTTTTCCAAAAATTAAGATATTGAGCAAAGAAGCGTGATCAAGCAGACAATCACCACGCTTTGACGGTAATCTAATCTAAAAACCACTTATAAAAAAGTAATTAAGCTTAAAATTTATGCATCTCTTATCCTATTTAGTGAGTACGGTTGTGTTTATGGCAACAAGTTTTAAATTGAATCATGCAGTTGCATCTTGGCACAAAGAGGATATGATGGTCCAAGCTTTGCAAGTTACAACATCCTATATTACCCATGAAACAGATGTACCTTCTGATCAAAAGGATATGCCTTCTGATTCGTTGGATGAGATCTTGAAAAAAGATACCCATGCAGAAGGAGCCATTCAAAACATATTAGGTGGCTTGGCACTTTGCTATAATGTTTTAGCCAATCTTCTTTTATATCCCATCTTTTCTTTCTTATTATTGATCTTGTCATTAGGTGGTATTATCCTAGTTGGGATTTGGATTAGCAAGATAAAGAATGAAAAAGCAATTTCCACAACTTGGATACTATTTACCTGTTTGTATCTACTTTTTTACTTTGATCTATTTTTAGTAGTTTACCAGAAAAGGGAGGTGCTTTTTTTATTTCTAGAATTAGAAAAAGATCTGTTTTTAACAGTATCTGCAGCATTCATTGGTTATGTAGTAGGTAAGTTCTTTTCTAGTAAATTTTTCGAAGAAAAGAAATTGCCATAATTTGCAGGTTATAAGATGGTGTATCTATTCACTACTTTGGCTAAATTTTACTTTTCTGCCGTATCTATCCACATCACTGGCTAATAGTGAGTTGTATGCCACTTTTTTCTTGATAAAACAGTGGGCAAAAAATCAAGCCCTCGGTAACAAGCCAGGGCATTTTATATGCCTAATAATCAATGTAATGTATTTATAAGCGGTTCTAAAAGGGGTATAACGACTGGTCTTAAAAAAGCACTAAAAAGAAGATCTGCTATTGAACCACATATTGGCCATTATGATTTCTTGAGATGCAGGTAATCGCATAGAAGAACCGTCTACAGCAATAAGCCTATATTCTTTCCATGTTCCATAATTAGCATCATGTTGGTCAGCTATGCGGATGCTGTTTTCCAGTAATTCTTTAAATCCAGTATAAGCAAATTTGTACCTTGCTTTAGAAAACTCTATTATTCCTTTCTATTATGGGGGCTTTTGCAGAATTCGAACGTTCGCTGATACTGGAAAGGCAAAGAGAAGGGATTGCACTAGCTAAAGCTAAAAATGCCTATAAAGGACGCAAGCCTTGTATGAATCAAGAACAAATCGAAAAACTTCATTCCTTAGTTCAATCTGGAATACAAAAAACAAAATTGGCCCAACAATTTGGTGTCAGCAGGGATACGTTATATAAGTATTTAAGGAAGGATTCCTAAAAATATATAGTTATATTATTTTATACGACAGGTTGTATGAATTTAGGAAAAAAATTGCTGTATAGAGATATTGTTACAACTGATATGTCAGGTTAAATGTAACCTACTACAAGGTTAGTAATAAGTTTTAAAACGTAAAATCATAATAGAAAAAATTAGCTTTAATTAAAACTAAACTAATTCAAAATGAACAGGAATAAATTTAAAGTTCTACTATGTAGTTATATAATGGGAATAGCTTGCAGTGGACACGTATCGTATCAACCTATGTTAGCAGATGTAGTAAAGAATGATTACCTACGTGATATGGATAGATATCCCTTAAAACATGGAGAAAGTGGGGAGACAACCAACCGAGAAACAGGAAAGTGTAACACTTTTAACTATAGATTCAAAAAAATTGGTCCCGATGAGAAAGATAGACTATATGGGGAAGCATATCCTATATATCTCGTGCAACATCATACAGTTGCAAAATTCGAGCGTACTGTTGATATATTTACACAAGAAAAATCTACGGTATCTGCTCATTATGTTATTGACACTAATGGGAGTGTGTATCGTTTTGTTTCGGATCTTTACAGAGCTTATCACGAGTCTGTCTTTTAAAGTGTGTAAGTAATTTTTAGGTTGTCTATTTCTCTCTTTCTAGAGAGTCACCCTTAACCCTAAAAAAATGAAAAGAAAAGAGACACCCAAAGACGGCATAAGCAAGGCTATAGACGTACTGATAGACTCAGGCGTAGACTTATCGACCCTATTTGACCAAGGCGGTTTACTCAAACAATTAAGTAAGCGTCTTGTAGAAAAAGCCTTAGAGTCAGAAATGGATAGCCATTTAGGCTATAACAAGCATGCTCGTAGTGATTCAGAAAATGCTCGTAATGGCTTATCCAGCAAGCAAGTTATCACTGATCATGGGGTTATATCGGTTGAAGTTCCAAGAGATAGATCCTCTACTTTTGAACCTGTTTTATTACCTAAACGCCAAACAAGAATTCCTGGTTTAGATGATAAGATCTTATCTTTATACGCTAAAGGTATGAGCCTATCAGATATTCAGGTTCAAATACAGGAATTATATGGTGCAGAAGTTAGTGAAAGCCTGATAAGTAACATCACAGATTCTGTTATTGAAGATGTTAAGATATGGCAAAATCGCCCATTAGAATCAGTCTATCCTATTGTTTTTTTTGATTGTTTTGTAGTTAAAGTTAGACAAGATAAACGTATCATCAACAAGGCAGTCTATGTTGCTTTAGGTATAGATAGATCTGGCATAAAGGATGTTTTAGGGCTGTGGATGAGTGAAAATGAAGGAGCTAAATTTTGGTTAGGTAATTTAACAGAACTCAAAAATCGGGGTATGAACGATATGCTCATTGCATGTACAGATAACTTGCCAGGTATGTCTGAGGCAATCGCTGCTGTATACCCTAAAACAGATCACCAACTCTGTATTATTCACCAAATTAGGAATAGTCTGCAGTATGTGTCCTATAAACATAGAAAGGAATTAGTTGCTGATTTAAAGCCAATTTATACAGCAGTTACTCAAGAAGAAGCCCTGATGGCATTAGAAACTTTTGCTACTAAATGGGATAAACAATACCCACAAATAGCCAAGTCTTGGTATGCTAACTGGGATAATCTGATGATATTTTTACAATATCCTAACGCCATACGTAGAGTCATTTACACAACCAATGCCGTGGAATCTGTAAATAGCCAATTTCGTAGAGTTACCAAAAATAAAAGAGTGTTCCCTAACGATATAGCTGTGTTTAAAACATTATATTTAACTATTAACTATATGACCAGAAAATGGACCACGCCTATCCATAATTGGAGTGAGGCTATGGCTCATTTTTTAATTAAATTTGAAAATAGAATCTAACAACCCTAAAATATAGTTACACACTTAACTGGACAGAGCCCTTATCACGCAGGCATTGGTAGTTTAGCTGCAAGCTCTAAACTTAGTAGTTCTTTAGTATCTTATTCCGAACTACAAAATGATATGAATAGTTGGTCTATTGGAATTGAAAATGTAAATAATGGTAATCAACCTTATACAGAGGCACAAATCAAGTCTAATGTAGAACTGTCTGCAATGCTTACTCAACAGCATAGGAGCATTGATGCTAAACTAATGCTAGGACATAGCGATTGGGATCCAAGTAGAAAAATTGATCCAAATCCTTATTTCTTTTGGGACAAATTGGCTAATGCACAGGACGAACCATCTTTTAATGAACTGAACATTAATAAAAATTTTGGTATATACCCCAGAAAAAAGGACTTAAGTATAAGTCCAAACCCTGACATAGTAGTGTCTTATAAGGAAAAAGATAGTAGGTTATCACAAGATGAACAAGAATGGATCCAAAAGCTACGCGAATATGGATATAATATCAAAACAGATGGTACTTATAATGATTCAGTTCGGAGAGGTATTTTAGCATTTAAAATACACCATTCTGGTGATGATATACTTCGTAATGATGCTTCACATAAGGATTGGGAAAAAATATATCATGGAAAGGAAGGGCCTCTTTTATATCAGTTTAATGCGAACGATGGTCAATATCTAGATGATCTATTAGATCAGTTTTCTAAATAGTTTATTCCAAAAGTATTGTCTAATAACGAGAGTTATTGATTTATATTAATATGTAAACATTTGCATTTGTTTAACAAATGTTTTAGATATATTATGTGTAATACGCTGATAACCAAGAAATTTACGCATCTATTCACGTCTCTGGCTGGCCGCCTTATCTCCTTCGATAAAAAGTCTGGCCCGATAGTAAATAGCTGAATCGATATATTTTTCAGCGGGAAAATCGTGAACTCAGCCCGCAAGCGGGCTTCAAACAGACGATTTTCTAATCCGCTGAAAATATATCGCTCACCTGTTAGTGTTTTACTAGACCTCTTGCAAAACCTATTTCTAATGGAAATTTTGGTGTCGAAGCTTGTCTATGCTCCTCAAATACATTAAGTAGTCGGCCCTGAAGTATTCATACTTCAAGTTATTTATTAAAAAAATAATCACCTGCCCCATTTCAATTTTTTCATGTTCTGTATCTATTCTAATCCTGGTATCTGTATACGTTAGTTCAGGATAAAGCATCTTAGTGCTATAGGTTTTATTTTACCTGATTAGGTGGGTATTAGGAATGTTTTTCTTGTAATAAGGCGTAGATTATGGCTAATAGCACATAGAATAGCATTGAGTTTGTCTCCCAATATTCCTTTCAAGTAGTTAACCGCTAACTTACCATCAGATTTCATATGACCAATATGTGGTTCAATAGCAGATCTTCTTTTTAGTGCTTTTTTGAGACTAGGCGTTATACCTCTTTTAGAGCCGCTTATAAATATATTACATTGACTATTAGGTATATTATGACCTCTGTAACCCCTGTCTACGAAGAGGTGTTTTACCTGAGTACCAGATAGTTTTTCTGCTTGTAATAAACTTCTATGCAAGGTATGTCCATCATATTCATTAGGATCTAAAGCTTCCGTTGATACAATCAAGCCTTGTTTATGGGTGAGCGTAAATTGCACCTTACAACCATACTCATAGGGATTTAAAGCCTTACCTTTACTTACGCAGTAAACAGCAGGTTCATGGATACTATAGACTTTATTTTTACTTTTTTTTGATTGGTTAATAATCCTTTTACTTATAGAAAGCAGATGTCTAAACTGGGTGCGTATTGCTTCATCACACGATTGCATAGAGCGTTCTACATCTCTTACCACCCGACCAAGATAGTTTTTTAATGTTTTAACGCCTTTGGCTAAACGTTTAAACTGTTTAGCATGTGCATAGCCATCTACTTTACGTTTGATAGCTGGGCCTAGACGTTGGTAGGTTTGACGGAGTTTAACGCCTGTTTTCTTAGCTATAGCCACTAGTTTTTGTCTAGCCTTATTAAGCAACGAAGAATCAGTTGGATAGCGAATATTTTTCTCCATTACAGTAGTGTCGGATATCACTTTTTCAAGTTCTTTTGGGCAGACTACTTTTTTTTTAATGGCTAATTGTATAGTCATCGATAAGATCTTATTAACCTGAGTTCTGGATTAGAAATTTAAGAATGCGTTTAAAAGAGCCCCTTTGTGTTTTAAATTTGGAGTTGAAAACAATAACCAAATTAACAAAGGAGCCCATTATGAATGTAACAAAATTAGTCGAAATATATTTCGCTGTCGATGAATTCTTAAAAAATTTATGCCTTATATGGAAAGTCAACTGTTACCCCACTCTACAAGAAAACCTACTAGAACTTGTTCGTTGTCTTTGAGCGAAATAATGACCATATTAATTGCCTTTCATGTAATTGGCTTTAGAAACTTTAAGTCATATTATGCTCATCTACAGCAGTTTCATTCTAATGACTTTAGTAATCTAGTAAGCTATACTAGATTTATAGCACTGATTCAGAGATCCTTAGTACCAATGTACTTTTTTACACAAAGTCTCTCTAAAACAAAAACAGGTTGCTACTTTATGGATGCAACAGCCATCAAAGTTTGTAATGTCAAAAGATCCTATGCTCATAAGGTTTTTAAATCGATTGCTACTAAAGGTAAAACCAGCACCGGGTGGTTTTTTGGGATGAAATTACACTTGATAGTCAATGATTTAGGAGAAATTATGAACTTTTCACTTACCACAGGTAAAGTTAATGATAGATTCCCTGTAGAAAATTTATGTAAAAATTTGATGGGTAAAGTGTTCAGCGATAAAGGCTACTTGAGTAAAGATTTATTTGAGAAACTGATAGATAAAGGTATGGAACTGATTACTCAAATCAGAAAAAATATGAAAAATGCATTTATGCCACTCTGGGATAAACTGATGCTTAGAAAGCGATCTATTATTGAAACAATTATAGATCAGCTTAAAAATATTAGCCAGATAGAACACTCCAGGCACAGAAGTATACCTAATTTTTTAGTCAATTTGATCGCTGGAATCACAGCTTATGGACTAAAAGAAAAAAAAACCTTCTATAACTAACATATATATGACTGATTTACAATAAGTCTAATCCAGAACTCAGGTTATTAAGACCTTCTGCTCCCAATCTTTGACGCCAACGAGTTAATGAACTAGGGTGACAAGCTGCCTTAATCTGAAAATAATCATAGCCACAAAGGTATTGCCAATAAGGATTTTCTACCCATCTAGAAACTACTTGCTCATCAGAAACTTGGTACATATGACTGATAATGAGTAGACCTACAATCAAACGAATAGGTAAAGGAGGTTGACCGGGTCCATAGCTAAAGCTGCGATCTAAATCTGATTCTAAGGATTGCCAAGGAATGGAATCAGCTAACTGAAATAAGGCGTGTTGGGGATTAAGAATCCCAGATAAGCGTTGCTCAAAAAGCCTACAACAAGAATGATTTATCCTCTTAGATTTCATCCCTATTTTGCAAGGTTTTATACAAAAAAACTCTAAAAATGGTTATTATATATATTATAATATACGGGTTTTTATATTCACAAACAAATAAATATATAATATTTCAGGGCCGACTAAATAGCTGAATCGATATCTTTTTCAGCGGGAAAATCGTGAACTCAGCCCGCAAGCGGGCTTCAAACAGACGATTTTCTAATCCGCTGAAAAAGATATCGCTCACCTGTTAGTGTTTTACTAGACCTCTTGCAAAACCTATTTCTAATGGAAATTTTGGTGTCGAAGCTTGTCTATGCTCCTCAAATACATTAAGTATTCTGCGGTGCTCGACTACACTTCTCCTAAAAATTGCTCATCACAAAGTAGGTTTTGCAAGAGGTCTACTAGAGCGCCATTTTTTATCGAAGGAGACGCTGCGGCTGGTAATGGATTAGCCACTTGCTTTTTCAGCCAAAGGTAGCGTATGCGTTCAAACGCTATGGCCATAGTAGAAAAATGCCCCTGTAAGAGGGTGAGGCCCCCAACTTTTTACCGAAGGCTTGATTTTTTGCCCACTTTTTTATAAAGGATAAAGTGGAATACAATTCATTATTAACCAGTGACGTGAATAGATACAAATCTACTTATTTTTCCTATATTCTATTTTATTTAAAGTAGCATATATGAATTTTTATTCATATTGACTATCAGTCTTAAAAATTAGATCTAATCCAAAACGTAGGACTAAATTTAATGCAAATTAATAGTATTTTATTTTTTAGAAGACCTACTACTTTAATGATCAGTTATTTTCTACTCTTAACAGCAAAGATAACTTTAGAGTACATATGGGAGAATAAGTTTAGGATAGCCTGGTGGTAACTGATTCAAATGACCTACTTGAAATGTATCTCTACTTAAGAGTGAGTTAAGACTAGCATCTTCTGGATAGTTAAGTAGCAGCGGAAGAAAAACAGCTTCTCCAATTATGGATATTTTATCTTTTGTTAGATTAGATAGCCCCCAAATATTTTGGTAACTCATTACCATAGGTAATTTTTGGCCAACTTGCGGGAAATTCCCTAAGTACAAAAAGATATGTCCTTTAATGTACATTATGGTAAAAAATGGATTTCCATGCTCAATTAAATAAGTAAGACGTTCCTTTGGTGTAGAAGTACTTAAGTCAACCACTGCTGTTGCTTTCATCTGGTCGTATGATTGACGAGGCAACCAAATACCAAAAGGAAGGAAAAGACATTTAAGCTCTGCAGAACAATCGTTATAGTATGATAACCCTCCCCAACCATAAGGCCTCCCTTTTAAGCTATTTATTAATTGAGAAAAATTTCTTGGAGATGAACTAATGGGGATATATGCCGCTTGCGTTGAGTTAACTACCACATCAGATAACAAGGCATTTCCATCTTTATCAGCTATAGGTACAGACAAAATCAGTTTTTCCATTATAGCACTACGTGCTGGAAACAATGCACCGATATAGGCTGTTGCTAAATATCTTCCCTGTTGATTTACTAAAGCTGTGTCTGTTTGTATAATTGCAGCAAGCTTTTCTTTTGCAATAGATCTCCATGTTTCAATAAAGTTGTCATTGGTATAGGCTATCCCATCGCTTTCAACCCATACAATAAAGTCTGGTGTTATAACAAGGGACCAACGTTTATCTTTCGTTTGATTTATAACATAAATAGGGGTACCAATAAACAGAGAAGAGGCTTGTAGTTTGTCAAGCGGATAGCCATAACCCGGAATAATGCTGCGTACATAAATATCTGTTGTAGGTAGGCTTCTTCCTGTTAAATTTTTAATTGTTATTGCCCTGTTTTCTTTATGAAAGGATAATATTTTCAGTTCGTCTAATGGAATTGTATCGGCTATATCTTGTATCTTTTTGTGTGGATAAGGTCTAAAGTTAAGGCCATACCATTTGGATTGCGACAGATCATCCTGATTAGAAAATATTGTAAGCTGCTTTTTTTCACTAGCCCAGATGTCTGTTTGTAGAACCTGTTTAACGTAGTCTTGATCCCAAGGAGATGCAGTACCAAAAAAGCGTTCCTGTAAATTTTTCAAATAAGATTGTTGTATCTGTTTGTCCAATAATGGTTTTTCATATCCTTCCTGATATGGATTAATCCATTTGTCTGCTTCCTGTTGGTAAAACTCTATAGGGAAAAACTCCATTGCAATAAGATAAAAAAGGTGGTTACGCTTGTATAGAACTTAAAGTACCATGCTAAGGCTAATAGGTAACGGATAAGCTATACATTAATTTACATATTTACTTACTTTGATTTTGATAAAGTATAATATAATTATAATATATTACAGTTTGTGTTTATCATTTCCCACATGCAATTAATAATAAATATGTATGTTAACCTTATATATTCTGTCAACTATAATCATATCCTTTCTGTTACTAACATTAGTCGTAGGTATGTATTATAGCGGTAAAATAACTTCCTTACGTGAATATGCAATAGGTAATAAAAATTTTGCTACTGCTACTTTAGTGGCTACATTACTAGCTACACTTTATGGGGGAGGTGCCTTGATGCGTACTGTACAACAGATTTATAATCAGGGTATATATTATATAATTATATTACTGGCAGACAGTATCTCTATTTGGATATGGACGCTACTTATACCACGTATGGGACCATTTATGTACCACCTTTCCACAGCAGAAAGCATAGGTAGTGTATATGGTACATGGCCTAGAATCATCTCTGCACTATTTGGTGTAGTACGCTCCCTTATAACTATTGTTACACAAATTAATGTAGTCACTTCATCTGTTGCTATCTGTATACCTAATATAGATCCCTATGCTATTACAGTGGCCATTAGTCTAATTTTTGTTACCTATTCCAGTTTGGGTGGCATTCGTTCTGTTACCTTTACTGATGTTATGCAATTTATCACATTTACAATTGTTATTCCATTTTTTACTTGGTATATGTATATACATATCGACCAATCGGTAACAGAGATAATTTCCTGCTTAAAGTGTTCGACTAAGTTTCAATTGGATAGTTTATTTCATATCAATCGTAAATTTATTGGAGTATTTATGCTGGTATTAGCGATCATAATACCTAGTGGAAGACCTAGTATGGTGCAACGGGTCTATATGTCTTCTGGAGTTATACAAGCTAAAAAAGTTTTTTATTATACTAGCATTTTTAACCTACTTATAGTAGGTTTTATCATTCTCATTGGTTTGTTTACTATTGTAGCCATAAAGCATTTAAGTATAGAAGAAATTTGGCCCTATATTATCGGTCAATGCCCCCCTATTTTGCAAGCATCAATTCTAATTGGACTAATTGCTATGACTATGTCGACTGCTGACTCTAGTTTAAATAGCTGTGCTACTATGCTTACCAATGATTTGCTTGCTAATATTTACTCAAAGTGGCACATATTATCAGAAAAACATCAGTTATATGTAGTAAGAATTTCTTCTCTAGTTACTGGTTTATTAGCCATGATAATAGCTTTTTACTGCAACGATTTGTTCCGGTTACTTTGTTGGGCACTTCAAGTGTCCGTGCCTATTACAGCTGCTCCGCTATTACTTGCCGTCTTTGGTTTTCGAGGCACTTCCCGTACAGCGTTAATCGGTATGGGTACAGGTGTGTTGACCATTCTAATATGGAACGAATTAGTTCAATCTTCTACTGGTATAGATGGTTCTGTCATTGCTATGCTAGCCAATGGTCTAGCTATGATGGCAGCTCATTATCTATCAAAACAACCAATAGATAGAGGATGGATTGGAACAGATGATACATTTAAACAAATTAAACAAGAAAGTTCCCGTAAGCGTGCAGAGCGAAAAGAAGCGATTAAGAATTATTGGACAAATCGAAAAGATACTTTATCCAAATTGATGCCCAGCCACACTACGATGGTATGTGTAGGATTGTATATTACCATTACTAGTTTGTTTACTTATTCTATGATTCGTATTACGGATCATGATGGATGCTGGCTTACTATTCAGCTATTTGGATCAGCTTGTTGTTTAGGCTATCCATTTCTTTATGATATTTCCAAAAAAATAAGGTCTATTCCTAGTTGGTTTATTAGCCTATACTGGTTAGTGGGTTTGTCAGTTTATCTTCCTATAAGTTTACTTTTTACCTGGTGGTATCCTCATGATCTTATCTTTACCTTATCCTTATCTTTTTCCCATTTATTTATAATTTTATGGATTTTTCCTCTTTATATAAGCATAAGGGTTACTGCCATTACATCATTAGTAGCTATTTATCTGATTTATGTTGGATGTGCTTTTCCTTTATTAGGCTCTTTATTACCATTATGTATGATGGGTATACTGGTATTTGCTATTATTATTTGCTTTAAAATCAAAGTAGGTAATATTACCACACAGAATATTTACCTAAAAAATCAAGAAAAAATCAGAGAATCTCAACGAGTAAAAGCCTCCCTTTACGATGCAGCAATGGTTCCATCAAATGGTTCTACTTCTCATACCCCTAAAGGTTATGGATTTATTTTAAACCAAGTAGTTGGTAAGATTGAGGAATCTATCTCCTTTTTAGATAATGATATTCCCATTTATAAGCAAGATTTACAAAGTATTATCAATAAGTTTTATGATTGGATAGCCTATTTCAATAGGAGAGAAAAATCTAAGGACCATGCGCTGTTACAGCCTACTAAAATTACTTTCGATAAACTGATTCGTAAAGTGGAAATAGCATTATCACAAGAGATTATTGATCCACCTAGGATTCTGTTAGAAACAATAAACGATGTTGATAAAAACCTATCTATTATAGGCGATATCAACCAATTAGTTTATTTATTGGTTCAATCTGTTTTACGGATTGGTAAAATAGAGAACGATGTTTCACCAGTTATTCGTATACAACTGCATCCTACTACTTTGCACTTTATGCAAGCGGATTCTATCGATAACAGATATCCTACCTTTATGGATTTTAAGGCTACTGCTCTGGTTATCAGCCATGCTACTATTGATTCGCAAGCGTTACCTGAAGTAAAGGAGCATTATGATGATCTCATGGATTATATGGGACCAAAAGGTAAACAGGAAGTTCCGCTATCCATAGATCTGCAACAACAAACCATATCTACTATTATTGAGGCCCACTACGGATATTTAGAAGATCCTTATGATGCTAGCAAAAAATCTATGTTATTAGTGCTGCCGAATAAGGTTACTGATATCCTCAGTAAGATGACTACCACCTTACCCATAGATTCCCTAGCCTTAGAGTCCCCTGTAACACCTAAGGAACAGGCTGATTCGATGATGGTATTAATGCAATTCCATGACTATGTCTGCAAATTCTCTCATAAAGAAGATCCTATTGATGTAAAGACGATTTCTGGTTTGCTTTTATTATTACGGAAAAATTTTGGATTTAAGCGGCATGCATCTGGACAGTTGTTTTATGTTCGATCAGTAGGGATTGCTGAATTAGTGATAGAATGGGTGTTTCACTCTCCTAAAGTGATTTATGCTGCTTTGCTATATGAATTGGTTCGTCGTACTTGTTTACCGATTTCTTATATCAAGAAACATTATAATTTAGGGGTTTATGCATTTGTGTTAAATGTGGTAGGGATAGATAAACGCCAAGACTTAGATCATGCCTCTTTGCTTTATGTGAAAAATAGATTGAAGAAAGCAATTAAAGAAGATCACGTACAGCTTTCTGTACTCTTTATTAAATTGGCTGAGAGACTCTATGACCTACGCCATGCTTCAGGCTATATCCATCTAACAGAGGTTCAACATATGGCGCAAGAAACATTGGCTATAGATGTGCAAATAGCTAATACATACTTAGGAAAAGAGATAGGAACAGTTCTAGAAAAAGCCGCCAAGCAAGCACTAGAGGCTTGTGAAAATACAAATAAAGAAAAGGGTATTGTAATGAACAATTAAGGATTTCTCTCGGATCTTTCTAGAAGATTGTGTAAAATAGTTTTTGTTTTTTATACTTATAATCAGCTAATATTTTAGATTACTACTAGGCTGAAGTTTCTTTGTTTACTATTTCATACGCCCAGTTATCTATCATTCTGGTTTCCTCATTAAAGTTAAGACCTAAAAGTATAAGGGCTTTTTGTCTAAGTAAGTAAGGCTTATAATACCCGTTTGATTTGATTTGGTCTAAGGCTATTTGACCAGTGGATTTATACTTAAGCTCTATGATATATATGGCTGTTCCTAATTCTAGCACAATATCTGATCTGCCTTGGCTAGAAGCGGATTCACTATACATATGCATTTTCCTACCACCTAGAAAGCCTAATCCTTGCAGCAACATATGTAAATTGCTATGGTATTGTTTTTCTTGTTTGGTATCCAGGTAATAAGGAAGTGTGGCAAAAACTGTATTGATGTGATCTATAAAAGTTTCAACTTTTTTATCAGATAATGCTTGTCTGATGGTATCGCGCTCGTGTATAAAGTAATCTTTGACGCTTTTTTCTAAGCTAGATTGTATACTTTTCTGAAAAGATGCTTCTATTTCTCTATTAGGGAACTTTAATGTATATAGACCAGTAGATTCATCATAACGGTCAATGGTTAGATATCCTGTTTGAAACATCAGAGACTTTAAACTAATCTCATTTCTACTTTCTGTGTACATTAAGTCTTCTCTAGCGGCCTCTATTTGGAGGCTTTCCATATTAATATCAAACCTATCAGGATCTGTTAGCATCTGATTAATGAGTAAGCTTGGACTGCCTGACTCGTACCAGTAGTTGGCTAGTTCGCCATGCTTAAGAAATTTTAAAGTAGACCAAGGATTATAAACAGATACGCCATCCTTATGAAATCTATATCCATTGTAATAGGTTGCTATGCGGTTCATAACTTCTAGATCTGTTACTTGTCTACCCTCTTCTTTACTCCATTGTAAACCAATAGTATCTATATTATCTGAAAAAGTGGATAATATTTCTTCTTGCGTATAGCCAAACATGGCATCAGCATCTTTGGAAATAGTAATATCGTCTAAATGATTGGCACCTGAAAATACATCAGATAAACTGAATTTGCTTACGCCAGTGATAAAAGTGAGTTGAAAGTAGTCATTTAGTGACTTCAAAGTCATAAAGAAATCTTTCATGACTTTAATATTGGATTGCTCTAGATCGGAGCCTTTGGTTAGATGAACAATAGGGGCATCATACTCGTCTATTAATACTACTATTTTGGAGGCATAATTAGATGATCTGATCTCTTTATTGGAACTAGTGCGGGTTAAATTAACCAACTGCAAGACTAAATTCTCTAAAGTGTCTTTTATAGTATGGTCCTCTATTTCTAGTGCATATAGTAATGCTATTTTTTTTAGGGCGCCTTTGATGGAGGTTTTTAATTCCTCTGGTGTGTCGTTGGTCAACCTAGATAGGTCCAGCCTAATAATAGGATATTTCTTCCACTCATATCCGTTTTTTGGCTTACCTATATGATAATCTTTAAATACTGCTTCTTCTCCATTGCATATGGTAGCTAGTGTATTGATAAATAGAGACTTGCCAAATCGCCTAGGCCGGGCTATGAAGATAGGATTTCTTTTTTCTATTAAATCTTGTGCATACCTGGTTTTATCTACATAATAACCTGTTTCAATCACTGATTTAACATCTGAGTAGCCAATCGGTAGTGCATCTATCTTACGCATCATTTTATATCATTATATTGATCATTTGTTATAAAACAAACTATACCAAGACGAATATAGGGTAAAATTTAGATGTATGAATTTTTAGATCGGTATATCGTTGTGAAGTTTCAACAGAAGTGAGACATTTTTCTTTTCCATTTTAGGTATTTGCTAGACCTTGGTAAAATATGCTCATTACTATCCCAGTACATTTGAGTGACATCTGGTTGAATAGATGTTTTTGGTTCTAGTTCTTTAAATTTTTCCCAAGGAGTTTTGCCTCCTAACGCGGAGTGCGGCCGTTTATGATTGTAAAAATATTCCCATTCTGCAAGAAGTTTTGGTAAGTTAATCGCAGCATCTTTAAGATTTAGCAAATTATAAAACTCTACTTTATCGGTTTGTTGTGATCTTTCTACCTTTCCGTTTAGGTGCGGACTGCTAGGTTTAATGGGTCTGAACTTTATAAAGTGAACCATTAACTCTTCTTGAAAGGAAGCATTAAAAAATTCAGTTCCCCAGTCAGATTGAACACGCTGAATCGGGAAAGGAAAATGCCCTAAGATTTCATGCAAAAATAAAACTGAATTTTTAGCGGTTTTATTAGGATATAGCCTTAACACTCTAAGTCTTGTACAATCATATACAGCAGTAAACTGATAGCACTGATTACCCACCTTTGTCACATCAACTACTACATATAATTTTATATTTTTATAAATCACTTGTTGTAGCGTTTCTGTTGAAACTTCACATGGGCTAAAGAACTGCCCTGCAGCTATAAACAGTGCTTTTATATTTTATTATAATTATCAAGCCACTCGACTACTTCTTCATGATATTGATCGTTTGCTAGATCACGTGGTGTGTCGCCGTCTTTATTTTTCTCATTGTGTAAAATCCCTGGGAATTTCATTAATGCTTCCACTACGTTTGTAAGCGCATTAAAGGCTGCTGTCATATGAAGCGGGGTATTACCATTATTATTTTTCAAATTGACTAAAATGCCTTTGGCACTTCGTAACATATTTATTATGGTTGTAAAACCATATTGCGCTGCCAAATGCAACGCAGTATATCCTTCATCATTCAGTTGATTGATTACTATCGGACCAGACTTTTTATCGAAGGAGATATGGGGACCAGCCACAGGTGTGAATAGATAACCTAATGGTGGTGCTGCATGTATTCCAATACTTCATAACCACCTGGTATTAGGTTGAGTTGCTTTGCTGCTTGTAGATCAACCCATAGGTAATCAGTATGTTCCTGATTTAGGGTAACTTTATAGTCAGATGGTTCTGATCCAGAGAAAACTGCCTTGAATAGATGCAGTATATAATCCTGTTTTGATGCAAAGATCCTTATATAGATGGTTTGAATAAAAGCAACCTGCTCTGGAAGGAGTATAATACCTACTTCTTCTGCGACCTCTCTTATGACCGCTTGGAGTGGCGTTTCGTTTTTTTCTAATTTTCCACCAGCCATGCACCACCTATTGCCTAAAATTGCGCCATCCTCTCTTTTCAATAACAAGACTTTTTCATTACATACCATGTAGCATGTGGCTATTGCGTTGGTAGGGCTAAAATGGTCTATGAACAATGGATCAAATGCAAACATGCCTTCTTCAAATAGAACTGTTCTCATTTTTAATTTAAAATAGGTAAATTGAGCCAATGTATGGTTATACATTTTTACTATGCTAATAATATAGATTTTTTAACAATATGCATGGACCACAAGGTGACTTTTCTGAAGCCATTTTCATGGTAAACAAGCCTTTGGGTTGGACTTCCTTTGATGTGGTCAAAAAGGTTCGCTATGGCTTACAAATAAAAAAAATAGGCCATGCGGGCACCTTAGATCCTCTGGCTACAGGATTGCTTTTGCTATGCAGCGGCCGGGAAACTAAAAAAATCAGTAGCTTGCAGGCATTGGATAAGGTCTATACGGGTCAAATTGTAATTGGCAAGACAACGCCGTCTATGGATTTAGAAACACCTTTTAATAGTCTATCTAGCTATGAGCACATCACTGAAGAGATGGTAAAGGCTGCTGCAGCTACCTTTGTAGGACCTCTGATGCAAATACCCCCTATCTATTCAGCGGTTAAAGTGGATGGAAAAAGGGCATATAAAATGGCTAGGAAAGGAGAAGAAGCTAGGCTTCAGCCGCGCTCGATTACAATTCACGATTTTTCGATTATGTCAATAGCACTACCCTCCATCACTTTTAAGGTAGTTTGTAGCAAGGGAACCTATATTCGGCGGCTTGCCTATGACTTGGGAGAAAAATTAGGTGTTGGGGGGTACCTCCATGGCTTATGCCGCACTCAAATAGGTAGTTATTGTTTGGATAATGCTTATACTTTAGAGGGATTGCTAGGCACCAATAGCCGATAGACTGCTCTGGCAACTCTACTTCTGCTGGTAATTTGCAGATCGACCCCGGTGCTCAAATCTTCACGGTACCTATTCACGCCTGTGGTTGGGTCCCCTTATCTCCTTCGATAAAAAGTCTGGCCCGATAGTAAATAGATGAATCGATATGTTTTTTAGCGGGAAAATCGTAAACTCAGCCCGCAAGCGGGCTTCAAACAGACGATTTTCTAATCCGCTAAAAATATATCGCTCACCTGTTAGTGTTTTACTAGACCTCTTGCAAAACCTATTTCTAATGGAAATTTTGGTGTCGAAGCTTGTCTATGCTCCTCAAATACATTAAGTATTCTGCGGTGCTCGACTACACTTCTCCTAAAAATTGCTCATCACAAAGTAGGTTTTACAAGAGGTCTACTAGAGCGCCATTTTTTATCGAAGGAGACGCGGGGCTGACAATGATAAGAAAAGCTATTGTGGCCGCCGATAAAGGAATGCGACGCTTCAGTAAAGCGGAAGTTTTTAAACAACCTGTTTTTCATATGCAAACACCTTGTTTTAAAGGGCTGAGCGTAATAGTTCTATTTTGTCTGTTGTTTCCCAAGGAAAATCTCCCTGCTCACGTCCAAAATGACCATAGGCTGCCGTTAGTTTATAAATAGGTCTTAGTAAATTAAGCATTTCAATAAGTCCATACGGTCTCAAATCAAAATGTTGATGAATCAGTTCAATAATGCGCTCATTCGACAGTTTACCTGTGCCAAATGTATTAATGGTAATAGATGTCGGTTGCACAACACCAATCGCATAGGAAATTTGCAATTCACAACGATCGGCTAAACCTGCGGCAACGATATTTTTTGCAACATAACGTGCCGCATACGCTGCAGAACGATCCACTTTACTGGGATCCTTACCCGAGAAACAGCCACCGCCATGTCTAGCCATGCCGCCATAAGTGTCCACAATAACTTTACGCCCAGTCAACCCTGTGTCTCCTAGCGGTCCGCCAATAACAAAACGTCCAGTTGGATTGATATGGAAAGTCGTTTTCGTTAACCATTCCACTGGAAATACAGGTTTTATAATTTCTTCAACAATAGCCTCTTTTAATTTAGCATAGGAAATCTCAGGCGCATGCTGCGTAGAAACCACAATGGTTTCAGCTGCAATAGGCTTCCCATCTCTATAACGCAGTGTCACTTGGCTTTTTGCATCAGGCCGCAACCAATCTACAATCTTATTTTTTCGCAGCGCTGCCTGTCGCTCCATAAGCCTATGCGCATAGGTGATAGGTGCTGGCATTAGTACATCCGTCTCATTACTCGCATACCCGAACATCATACCTTGATCACCCGCACCTTGCTCCGCTTTATCTAACTTATCTACGCCTTGTGCAATATCAGATGATTGCTTACCAATCGCTAATATAACAGCACAAGATTCCCAATCAAAACCTATAGAAGAGCTGTTGTAACCAATTTCTTTCACCGTTTCTCTAACAATTTGCTCTATATCAACCCACGCCTCTGTCGTCACTTCACCAGCAACTAATACCATTCCGGTTTTAACAAGTGTTTCACATGCAACACGTGCATATTTATCTTGTGCTAAAATCGCATCGAGAATCGCGTCAGAAATTTGGTCCGCCATCTTGTCAGGATGTCCTTCAGATACAGACTCAGAAGTAAATATCGTGTAATTATCCATTTTTAGTCTCAATTATAATAAATGACGCAACATAAATAGACCCTATAGTAGCGACTATTATCCAAAGTAAAATAGGTAAGGCACCTACTAACGCAACAAACAAATTTTCCAAGTTTAAAACTTTATCTAGTATAAAACAAATTTTACTTCTACATGCAGTAGTAGATAGCCTTAAGGAAACTACAAACGACCTATAACACCTATGCCCTTACCTCCAGACTGTACTATACAAAAGCAATCTCTTTAGCTTTGTAGCAATACTGTCTACCATTGCGGGTCGCTATCACCAACTCCCCTAGCCTATTCACGGTTACAATACGCGCTTCTAATGGGCCATGTATGGTTGCAAAGGTGTGAAATCCTCTGTTGCGGTAGAGTACATCGGTATACTTTTTCCAAAGCAAGTTTAGACTATTTTGCAACTGCGCATAATAGCCACCAAAAGCATCCATGATATGAGCAAGCAGCAGTGGTCTATTCAAGGAAGCTCCCCTTTGTATGGCTAAAGAAGTGCATGTTGAAGATTCAAAATGGAGCTGATTGACGTTTAAACCAACACCGATTACCGCTGCCTTTATGGTATGGCACGCTCCTATTTGGGTTTCAATCAATATACCACCCAGTTTCTGATCTGCATAATAGATATCATTGGGCCATTTTATAGAAAGTTCCTTGGGCAAATAGGCTACTACTATATCATAAATGGTTAAACTAGTAATAATGTTCAAGGCAAACACTGCATCTACTGTTAACCATTCTGGATATAGGATAAACGAAAAAAGAAGATTTTTGCCCGCTTCAGATGTCCAACTGTTGCCCCGTTGTCCTCGCCCCTTATACTGATGTTCTGCAATAAAAAGGGTTCCTTCTGCTGCATGTAGCAGCTGTTTTTGAGCCATGTCATTGGTAGAAGAGCAGCTTTTATAGTAAAATGAAGCCCTGTCAAATAGTGGATTAGGCTGAATAGAACTGGTGAATGGGTCGAATGCATCATCCATGGGAATATGATCTATAAACATTACTTTTATGGATAGACCCAAATATAGTGCATGCAGTTGGGAAAAAGTTATACAATAGCGCCCCTAACACATCATAAATACCTAAAAATCTAAACAACATTTATTATATGGCATATGTCTGTACAAACTGTGGGCTTGAATATGTTAAATGGCAAGGAAAGTGTGACGGATGCAAGGAATGGAATCGGCTAACCCTATTTACTACAAAAAGCAGCACTAAACGGGGTATAATGGAAAATCAGCCAGCTGCCAACCAACCTAAAAGATTAGATGAGATTCAACCGACTACTAATAAACGACTGCTATCTGAAGATGCCGAATTCAATAGGGTGCTGGGTGGAGGCATTGTGCCCGGTTCGTTGGTGCTATTAGGCGGTGAACCTGGCATTGGCAAATCAACGCTTTTGCTCCAAATAGCGCTACAGTTAAAAGAGGCTAAAGTATTATATGTATCTGGAGAAGAAACAGAAAGTCAAATTAAAATACGTGCTTCTCGTCTAGGGTTATCCTCAACCAATTGCTTTCTAGTACAGGAATGTGCACTGGTACAGATCCTCAACCATGCAAATGATTTGGAGCCCACTTTATTGGTTATAGACTCCATTCAAACCCTATATGCTGAGGAAGAGGAAGGTGGAATAGGTAGCATCAACCAGATTAAAGCTTGTACCACACGATTGTTGCATTACGCCAAAAGTTCGGGCGTGGCTATATTTTTAATAGGCCATATCAATAAGGATGGAGCTTTAGCAGGCCCTAAACTATTGGAACACATGGTAGATACGGTATTGCAATTTGAGGGAGATAAACCATGTTTATACCGAATGGTTCGGACAATAAAAAACAGGTTTGGTCCTACATCAGAATTAGGCATATATGAGATGAAAGTCAGTGGCCTCCATGGTGTAAAAAACCCCTCTTCTATACTGCTTTCTGGGCAAGACTATGCTTTAAGTGGCATAGCAATTGGTTCCTGTTTAGAGGGAACCAGACCCCTAATGGTTGAAATTCAAGCATTGGTAACAGCGACCAGATATGGCCATCCTCAACGCAATGCTACAGGTTATGATCCTAGACGCCTCAACATGTTGCTGGCTGTATTAGAAAAGCGCACAGGCTTGCGTCTGCATGACCGGGATGTATTTTTAAATATTACAGGAGGGCTTAGGGTAGATGATACTGCACTAGATTTAGCCATCTGTATGGCAGTTGTAAGCGCTTTAAAAGACAAGGTGCTCTCAAACCTGAAATGTTTTATAGCAGAAATCGGGCTAGGCGGTGAGCTTAGGAACGTACAAAGAATGGAATATAGAATAGCAGAAGCAGCAAAACTAGGGTTTAAAGAGGTATTTATAGCGCCCCATCCCCAACAACTTGCCCAATCCTTTGATATAAAAATCACCCTAATGAGCAACCTCAAAGAAATGGTAGGCCAGCTAAACTAAAAAGAATCGCTTCTGTTTTTAGGAAAGCGCCTTGAATAAGTTAAATGGGCAGCAATGGTGGTATCCATTCACGCCTCTGGCTGTCCGCCTTATCTCCCTCGATAAAAAATCTGGCCCGATAGTAAATAGATGAATCGATATGTTTTTTAGCGGGAAAATCGTAAACTCAGCCCGCAAGCGGGCTTCAAACAGACGATTTTCTAATCCGCTGAAAATATATCGCTCACCTGTTAGTGTTTTACTAGACCTCTTGCAAAACCTATTTCTAATGGCAATTTTGGTGTCGAAGCTTGTCTATGCTCCTCAAATACATTAAGTATTCTGCGGTGCTCGACTACACTTCTCCTAAAAATTGCTCATCACAAAGTAGGTTTTGCAAGAGGTCTACTAGAGCGCCATTTTTTTATCGAAGGAGACGCGAGGCTGGTACTTGGTTAGCTATTTGCTTTTTCAGAAAAACGTAACCACAGTGATGAATGGATACCAATGGTGAGTTGAAAACGTAGCCCGTAGGGGAATCGAACCCCTGTTTCCAGGATGAAAACCTGACGTCCTAACCCCTAGACGAACGGGCCATATCAAGCAATAGCTAGCTGCTTAAATATTCAATCAGCTAGCTGCTGCTAAAGCCAGGTAAAAGAAGGCCTTGCAAACGCTACACCTCCTTTACTGAGCTTACTCTGATAACAAAGAGGCAAAGTTATAACCTAGAGAAAGCATAGCATTATGGATATGCACCTCCTTTAACCCCTCAATACCAGTATTGCCCGCTGTCAATATTTGTTGGTCTGCTTTAAACTTATTCATAATACCATAACGATATCCAGCTTCAACAACAAGGCCCATAGGGAATTCATATCCAACACTACCCAGTGCAGCTACATCAAAAGATGCTTCCTTGGTTTTTTGCTCAGATGTAAGTGTTAAATCTGTACTCCCTTTTTTATAAGTTGTATGGAGTGGGACATAAGCAACAGCGCCTAGCTTAACTTTCAAAATACCTTCACCCTCTTCACGACCTAGTGGGTAGATGCATAGATTCAATCCAGCAGCAATATTGTGGCTAGCCATGCTAACAGATGAGTCGGTAGAGTTGCTGGTCTCACTTGCCTCTTTCCCTGACTCTGGCTCTAAACTAGCTCCTTGCCTGATCCACCCAAGCTCTCCCCCAATACCTACATAACCTGTAATTGGACACTCACCATAAAAATTAGCACCATAAGCCATGTCACTAAAGAAACTCCCCTCTGCTTTTTTACCACCAATCTTAGCATCATTATCATACCCTATAGCAGAAGAAGTGCCTCCACTAACATGGATACCATAACCCCATGAACTAACCTCCGCGCGTGCTCCTTCAACCCCAGCGAAAGCCAATAAGCCCGCCATTAAAGTTTTTTTGATTCCTTTCATAATAATATTAAAAAATTGTGTGTGTTATGAACTCCTTTTATTTACTTACTATAAACTTCTATTAATTATATGTGAAAAACAAGCTGGTCTTAAATTACAAGGCCAAACCGCCCCACCAAATGACTTAATAGCAGCAATATTAAGGTTAATCTAAAAAAAAACCAAATAAATATTACATATTCCTTTATTTTTCTTGAAACTGGCTTAAATAATAAGGTGTATAGCTGGCAATATTTTTCCAAAGCTGTTGCTGAAACTGCTCAAAGGCTAAATAACCTATCTGTATAGCAGAAGGGACTACCTGTTCTATAAATTGAATATGCTGATAGTCGACCAGGAATGGTTTACATTTTAATACCCCATCCCCAAAAAAAAGCAAAGGGCCACCCGGAAGTGCAGCATGATATTCCTTACTATCCAACAACGCCACATGTGCAGGTCGTTGCAGCTTCCCTGATTGGTCAGCTATAAGGGTATAAATAGCGTTGCGTCGCGCATCAATAGTCGGGCATAATAGCATATTCCCATCAACAAATGGACGCATGCCATAGGCCATAGCTTCTAGCGTGCCAACCGAGATAAGTGGAATATCTAGTCCATAGCAAAGGCCTTTAGCTACTGCAGTACCAATCCGCAACCCAGTGAAGGAACCAGGTCCACTAGAAATGGCTATAGCAGCCAGCGATTTACGATCATAACAGCTATTTTTTAGTAAATCTTCTATAATGGACACTAAATACTCCGAATGAGATCGTTCCATGAAAAGTTCGGTATGCGCTATAAGCTTACCGGCGTCATGCAATGCAACAGAGCAAACAGCTGTAGCGGTTTCAATGCTTAAAATAAGGGACATACAGACATATTTGTCTAAATATAATAGATTTTACCGACAATCGAGTTTTGCAAGCGCACTATTGCCATGCGCTACTATGGGTATGACAAAGAAAACTGCTGATCAGATCAAAATACAACATAGGCGAGGTACCACTTTTTTTAAAAACATATGGATTTGCGTGTAAGAAATTAATCTTAGTTTTTAAGGTGGTCTTGGGAATATATGCCTTTAACTGACGATAGGCAGGTGACCCTTTTTCAATGCATCCACCTACCAATAAGGCACAAGAGGTGCGTTCTAAGTGCATAACCTGGATGACAGCCGATAAATAACTTAAAAAATCATCAGATGATTTATAAGTAAAAAGGTTACAGTAAAGTAATTTTTTTTTGTTATGGACAATGATATACAAATAGTCCTCCGCCAACCAAACAAATAATTCTGGCTTAGATACGCATTCTATTTGGTATCCCTCTATAATGGCATTAACCTGATGGATAATATGAAAATTACTACCAGTGTAGCGCTTTCTAAACCAATCCAAGACAGCAGCATTTTCTGCAAATACAACAGACACTTTTGCCAATGCATGGGTAAAAGAGATGACTTCATCAGTGGGGTCTACACCACAAGCAACATGCATATAGGTAAATAAATCCTTTGTACTGAGCAACAAATGGGGCAAAATGGTAAACTTTTGATTGGAGATAGATAAGGTAACAGAACGCCAATTCTTTTTAATCAAAAAAAAATCTTGATTATAAAATTGCTCCAAACTTTTGATATAGCTGACGTGGTTTTTATCCAACGGAAGTGCATATATACCCAATAGCAAGCATTCTTGTGTCGTCCGTTCTATGCAACATATTTTAATAAAGCCATAGCCTATATTAATAGACAAGTGGTAGTTGATGCTTTTATCAAAGTTGAATTTGTGAATAACAGAAAGAATTTTTCTTGGGAAAACTTCCATAATCAATCTTTATATGCGCTATCATTCCTTATATACAAACATGTAATGAGGCTCCTGAAAAACCTAGTTACCTTCTAGGGAATAGTATGGCCAATATAGGGGTTTTTACTTAACTTTACATGAAATACATTATCATACCTCTTGTTTACAGCATGAACAAAATAGCTACTATTCTTTTAGCCTCATTGGTATTATATGGGGTAGGTAAGGCCTCATTTACAATGATCTCTACCAAACATCCACCCACTACGATCATCCATGAAGAAGTTTTTATCCATGTGGTAAGAGATCTAGAGCTACTCAATAATTGGTTGCTACATAGCTCCTATCCTCAAAAAGAGCAAGATATATTGCGCCACCAACACCATCAAAAAATACTAGCACTATACGCGGTAGATCCGCAAGCTTTTAAGGAGAGTGTAAAATATTATCTAGAAGATTCTTTAGAGAGGTCACTTGAAGTATATGAAAAAGTATATCTAGATTTAGAAGCACACGCTCTTTAGTTTTTAACAACAATTTCCTCCATCTATGCAGAAAAAAGCTAAGTCATCGAATGCTATTACGATGCGTCTGCCATCTAAACAAGCTGATCCAATACTTGATCTGCATGGTCTCAACAAAGCCCAAGCACTGTTGGCATTGGAAAAATTTCTAGATCGTTCCTTGTTATTGGGCCACAGCCGATTAAAAATCATCCATGGGCAGGGAAAGGGGATTTTGCGTAGCGCCATACGGGACTATTTACACCATCACCCCTTGGTAAAAGAGATAGTCCTCCAAAGCCCCATATACTGTATGGCTGGCATGACAATAGTTGAAATATAGTGTTCCTTTCGGCTAAACCTATTATCTTCGTATATACATTTTTTGTTTAAACCAGCTTTTAAAGATGACCCGAACCGTTAATGACTATTCAGCAGATAACATCCAAATCCTAGAAGGGCTAGAGGCTGTTCGCAAGCGTCCTGCCATGTATATTGGAGATGTAGGCATCAAGGGGTTGCACCATCTTGTTTGGGAGGTAGTAGATAACTCCATTGATGAGTCTTTAGCAGGCTATTGTAGTAAAATTGGCATTATTATTCACGAAGACAATGCAATTACCGTATGGGATGATGGTCGTGGTATCCCTACTGAGATACATCCCAAAGAGCAAAAATCTGCTTTGGAAGTGGTCATGACGGTATTGCATGCAGGTGGTAAATTTGATAAGGATACCTATAAAATTTCTGGAGGCCTACATGGTGTAGGGGTTTCCTGTGTGAACGCATTATCGGCCCACCTAGAGGTCACCGTATACCGAAATGGAAAGATCTACAAACAAGCATATGCCCAAGGCATTCCTGCTTATCCTGTTAAAGAAGTAGGGGATACAGATCTACGCGGTACTACTGTCCATTTTGTTCCAGATAGCTCTATTTTTACCACTACGGTCTATAACCTCCATACCATTGTAGGCAGGTTACAGGAGCTGGCCTATTTAAATATAGGGCTAAAGATGGAGTTAGAAGATCGCCGTGAACGAGATGAGCAAGGCAATCCTTTTCAGCAAACCTTCCATTCTGCAGGAGGGTTACTGGAATTTGTCGCCCACTTAGACAGTACTAAAGTGGCCATTATGCCTGCTCCCATTCTTGTAGAAGGAGAAAAAAATAATGTAGTGGTGCAGGTCGCCATGACCTACAATACAGGCTATTCTGAAACAGTAGTCTCCTATGTCAATAACATACATACCATTGAGGGGGGCATGCACGTCACTGGATTTAAAAGAGCCCTGACCCGTACTTTAAAAAACTATGCAGATAAATCTGGTTTATTAGAAAAAGCCAAAATAGAGATTATTGGAGATGACTTTCGAGAAGGGCTAACCGCTGTAATCTCTGTAAAGGTGGCAGAACCGCAGTTTGAAGGACAAACCAAAACCAAACTAGGTAATGCAGAGGTGCAGAGCGCCGTAGAAAGCTGTGTAGCCGAAGTATTACATTACTACTTAGAAGAACATCCCAAGGAAGCCAAATTGATTATCAATAAAGTGATCATAGCGGCCCAAGCCCGCCAAGCTGCTCGAAAAGCACGTGAAATGGTACAACGTAAAAATGTGCTCATGAGTAGCAGCTTGCCTGGTAAATTAGCAGATTGCTCCGAACGAGACCCTGCCCTTTGTGAACTATTTTTGGTAGAGGGTGATTCTGCTGGCGGTACAGCTAAAATGGGTAGAAACAGAAGATTCCAGGCTATTCTTCCACTAAAAGGTAAAATTCTCAACGTAGAAAAAGCTCAAGCATACAAAATATATGAGAATGAACAGGTCAGAAATATGATCACCGCACTAGGCGTAGCCATGGGCACCGATGGGAACGACCAAGCCATTCATCTAGATAAATTACGCTACCACAAAATTGTGATTATGACCGATGCAGATGTAGATGGCAGCCATATTCGCACCCTTATTTTAACTTTTTTCTTTCGCTACATGCGAGACATTATAGAAAAGGGATACCTTTATATTGCCTCTCCCCCACTCTATCTAGTGAAGCGCGACAAAGAAGCACAATATTGCTGGACAGAGTCAGAAAAAGAAGCATGCGTAGCCCAATTTAGCCTGAAAGATGGAAAAGCAGATGCCGTATTTGTACAACGTTATAAAGGTTTGGGTGAAATGAATGAAATCCAACTCTGGGACACCACCATGGATCCAAACCGCCGAAACCTAAAACAGGTAACCATAGCCTCTGCGCTGGCTGCAGAACATCTTTTCTCTATGTTAATGGGCGATGAAGTACCACCCCGCAGGGAGTTTATAGAACGGTATGCTAAATATGCTAAATTAGATGTTTAGTTTTCAACCAATTTTGCACATAGGGATCTATTAGAGGCTACTATATTTTATCTTTTTATAGTATATTGGTATGGTTTCATTGCATTGAGTTGTCTCAATTCAATAAATTGTTTCATATATATTTAACGATTCAACGCTTTATATCAAAGTAAAATTATGTCTAAAAATGTATATTACCTAGGATTTGGCCTAGTATTAGGCGCCATATTGGGGGTGTTGGTCTGCGACGACACTAAAAAAAGAGTAACCAAAACAATCCAAAATAAGGCTAAGCAGTTTTCTGGTTGTGTGCAATCATCTTCTAAAAAAGCTGAAGAAGCAATTGATGCTGTTAAAAGCACAGTTAAGGACTATTTGCATTAGGCTAGTGGAATGCAATAGGGAAGCACAGGGGATCCATCGTTCTTTGTGTTCCCCTGAGCCCCTATATTTAATTTCTATAACTTATGTCTAATAAATTATTACTATGTGGCGGAACACTTTTTGGTGGACTTTCCCTATGGTGCTTTTTTAAAGCTAAAAAAGAAGTCAAAAAAGAGTTATATGGTTCTGTGCAGGGGGGCTTCTTAGCTATGCTAATGAAATTTTTATTGAAGCCTTTGATAAAAAAGGCTATTCCGCTGCTGTTTTAGTAGCTGAGTAAGGATTCAGGTTTCATTGTTTCCAAATTAAGTACAAAGAGATAACGTATTGAATGGAAACTATTTTTTAGTATCTACTCACGTCACTGGTTAGTAATGAATTGTATTCCACTTTTTTCTTGATAAAGAAGTGGACAAAAATCAAGCCCTCGGTAAAAAGTGGGGGACCTCACCGCCATAGCATTGAACACACAATAGCGTCAACTTAAGAGTGATATATTATTGACTATTAAATAGAACAGCATTTTTTACATGGAGTATTGGTATATGCAGTACTTTTCGCCACCGATAAAAGATTTGGCGCGCAGTAAAGGCAATGAAACAATCTATTGTTCAGCGGGAAAAACAGAACTTGCCCACTTTGTGGGCTGCAAACAGACTGTTTTTCTAATCCGCTGAACAATAGATTGTTTAAAAACTTCCGCTTTACTGAAGCGCCGCATTCCTTTATCGGCGGCGACAATAGATTTTCTTATCATTATCAGCCCCACGTCTCCTTCGATAAAAAATGGCGCTCTAGTAAAACACGAACACCTGAGCGATATCTTTTTCAGCGGATTAGAAAATCGTCTGTTTGAAGCCCGCTTGCGGGCTGAGTTTACGATTTTCTCGCTGAGAAAGATATCGATTCAGCTATTTACTATCGGGCCAGACTTTTTATCGAAGGAGATAAGGGGCCCCAACCACAGGCGTGAATAGATACATTTTTTAAAGCCATATTTGAACTTTTAACTGTCCATCCTGATTATTCGATGTAGCACCATAGGCCAATAGTAGCTGAACTACTTCCTCCCGGTTACAATTTTCTGGGTTACACATTTTTACTAGATCTAAAACAGTAGCCCCGTTCTGATCTGGAGCATTTACATCAGCACCACCATCCAGTAACATCTTAACCAGTTCTAGGATATGTGGACGAAACGATGCTAAATGCAAAGGCGTATCTCCCTTGGAACTTTTAACATTTACACCAACACCTTCAGCCAATAACAAACTATATGCTGTAATTAACAGCTTAAAAAGCTTCGCTTCACACGGCTCTTTTACATTAAAAGTTTCCACTCCCCAATGTACAGGGGTATATCCAGATTCATCTAATATAGATAATGATCTCCTGTGATTATAAATAAACTTAGAAAGCCATAAGGTATATTGGACACATAGATCGAACCACTCCTTCTCCTCATATAAGAGTTTCAACCCTTCTCGATAAGCGCCTATATTTTTGCACAACCCATGTAAAAATAGATGCTTCTTATGCTTATATCGCTTACTAATATCCATAATAGGAGACAAAAAAGTATGCTTTAGTCTTTCTACCCTTTCAAAATTGCCTGGCACGGATGTTTTGGGAGTGCCATACTGCACAGGCAACTTGCTACAGCCTAAAATCGTGCATAAACCACTTGCCCACATAAGGACTAGCAAACTGACAGACTTAATGCTCTGTATATCTATATTTTTTATGAAGCGCATATTGATCAACGGTTGAAAAAAGAGGGAGAAGAAGCAATACTATAATCATACCTATATAAAGAATAAGTCTTTTTTTAACTTATAACTTAATATGAATACTTAACCCTAATAGCCAAATGCATTTGTATTTATCCTATAATATAGTTATATTTATAGATATGGTGCAAGAGAATGCATCAACTTTTTACTGTTCTTTTATTAAAGAAAACACACTTTAGCCTATCACTTTTCTGAATAGCGCTCCTTTACCAGGTTATAGATTTGATGGATAACTTGCACTCAGCCTATTTTTTGCATATCTATGCAAAGCCTAAAAGCCACCAGGACAAAATTGAAGGCTGGATACAAGAAGGAGGGAAATATATACTAGAACTTCGTGTTATGGCGCCTGCTCAAGAAGGTAAAGCCAATAAGGCGATTATAGCGCTATTGGCCAAAACATTGAATATAGCCAAAAGCAATATTACCTTAGTAGGTGGTGCTACTGCGCGTCATAAAATTTTTAAGATAGCATCCTGGTCTGACCGATTGGCTGAAAAACTACCGAGGAAAACCCCACTCCTTACCCTTTTTTAATATCGATTCAGGTACAAATCAATTGGCCTTCAAAGGCTACATTTACACAACGGTAAGCTTTCCACCCCTTATAAGGAATAACCTGGCTATAGAAAAGCCATAATTTCTCAAATTTTTCCTCTATGCGCGCTGCCTTTCCAAATATTACTTGATGCCCCCCTACTTGTGTGCCAAGTATGATTTTGCCAGTAGCATCTACCTGCAAACTTGTAATCTGACCCCTCCAAAATGGATCCTGATAAATATATTGCAACAATACCAACAAGTCGTGATCGTATAACCTTTTGTGCGCTGCAACTATATGGTCATCGGTTACAACAAGTAGTCGAAGTAGGGGCAGTCCTTTGGCTGCTATCAAGCCACCTTGTTCATCCAGGTAGCAGGGTATATCATTAGGGTTTGAAAGAGGTCTAACAATACGAGCAATCAAACATTTGGTTGCCAACCAAATGGTTAAAGTACCACGCCAAGTTTTATAGACCAATACCTTTTTTACAAGCGGGTGGCTTTTAAGCTGCTGTTGTATGGCATACGCATCAATATTTTTGAGCAGTGTTTTTTGTAAAGAAATGGTATGGGTGGATTGCAACAGATCTATTATCTCTTTGGAGCGTATCAAAGACTGGCCTGCATGGTCCTTGATAACGATTGCTATCTCCTGGCATACCAAAGCAGCATGCTTTTTTTGCGCCCATAATAGCGATAAGCATAGACCAATCGTTAAAAACAAAGCGACCATCCTGCGCACTATTTTCCCCATTTCGATGATGTATAGCTATGATCCCAGAAAGACCCTTATTGGTTTACAATGCAAAGAAAAAGACCCAAATCATAAAAAGCAAAGGAAGCAAAATAGGCATAGAAAACCGAAAGATATACTTCCCAAAAGAAGGCATGGTGATGCCTGCCTGCTCAGCAATCGCTTTAACCATAAAGTTAGGACCATTGCCAATATAGGTCATAGCACCAAAAAAAACAGAAGCCAAAGCAATTGCGCTTAATCGAATGACTGAATCAGGATAGATGCCTCCTGCTGCATATGCTTGCACATTGGCCACCACTTCAATATTGGCCCCTTGTGCCGCCATACTAGCCGCTACAAAGTTGAGATAGGTAGGTGCATTATCCAAAATAGAGGAAAAGATCCCCGTCCCCCAGTATAAAGTAGTAGGCGTAATCAACTGTTTGCCTATTTCAGATGCAGCAAAGCTACCAATTAATTCCAGTGCTGGGATCATGGTACCAAAAATACCTATAAAGATTAAACAAACCTCATTTAAAGGGGCAAAACTAAATCCATTTGCCAGCAACAGCTCCTTGTTGGTAGTATAATAAGCAATGGTGGCTATGCTTAGCATGATCAACTCACGTATACAAGAAATGGGATGGCCATGGTAATTAATAGTAGGCAACCAAGGAAAAATCGTTGGATCTAAAAAGACCGCGCCAATAATCATCACCAACCAAATAATGTTTTTACTGCCTGCAATAGAAATGCGTCCTTGGTAAGGATTACCATCCAAGGCCATCTTATTGTTGCGCTCAAAAAAGTAAAAAATAGATAACAGCATCAAAAGCATCACCATCCAAGGGAGGCTATTGTGTAACAAAGTCCATTTAAAAGGGACCCCTTTAAGAAAGCCCAGAAACAAGGGAGGATCTCCAATAGGGGTTAATGCGCCTCCTATATTACTAACTATAAAGATAAAAAAGACAATATGGTAAGCCTTAATACGACCTTTATTTAAGCCTAAATAAGGTCGGATAAAAAGCATAGAAGCACCCGTTGTACCAATTACGTTAGCAGATAAGGCTCCTAAAAAGAGTAAAATCATATTGGCCAGCGGGGTAGCACGTGCATCTACTTTAATAGCAATACCACCAGTTGCAATATACAAGGCAGTGATTAAAGCCATAAACTGTATATATTCGGCCGCTGCTTCTATAGGCTTCATCGTGTTTTTTAACACGATACAATAGTAACCCATTACAAATGCAGCCAACAATATGGCTATTTTAGGGTAATGCTTATGCCAAAAATCAGCAAAAAAAAGGGGAGCAGTAGCAATCATCAATAACAAAAGTATAAAAGGCAACGCGAGCCAAAATGGAGGAGCCATTGGGCTACTAGCTGCAGCAATGCCATGATGACCTCCATTGGATAGGATATCCATAGCAGGTTTATGGGATAATAATGGTAACATAGCAAACATAGATTCTAGACTTTATGGTCAACTCATCGTGATAACTAAACGCAGGCAATATAGTTAAGTTATGGGTAAAATCACTATATTCATCGGGTGTTTTAAGCAAAAAACAATAGCCCCTTTTCGAAACCTATTTCTAATGGCAATTTTGGTGTCGAAACTGGTCTATGCTCCTCACATACATTTAGTATGCTGCGGTGCTCGACTGCGCTTCTCCTAAAACCTGCTCATCACAAATAGCTTTCGACAAGGGGGCTAATCGTCTAGCCAACCAGGCTTTTATAAAATTAGCATTCAAATATTATGATTGTCAAAACAAAAAAGTATAAAATGTCGAGCAGCCTGTATGTAAAATTAGGCATGCAAAATATTTTACGCATGCAATGGTGGATTTTTCCCATTCTGGCGCTTTTTATGAGCAGCACCTTCTTTATAAGAACGATCTGGTTTGTGGTAATTGGTATAATAGGTTTGATCTGTTATCTAATTTTTTGGGTGATTCAATTCTATGGACTCACCCAGCTAGATAGCAGTCGTCCTATGTTTGAGCGCGTAGCTTATGAAATCAATAATCAACATATAATGATGCAGCTCAATACCAAGCAAACGATGCCCATACCATGGATAGAAATTACAAAGGCCTATAAAAAAAAGGGATATTTTCTATTGGTATTATCTAAGGTGCAGTTTTTTTACCTTCCATTTAAAATCTTTCATGGAGATAATGAGATCAAATTTTTTACAACTGTACTGCAACGCAAGGGACTATTGAAGTAACCACCACTGGCCAGGTAGCCGCTATTTTGATTCTATCTCATTAGGCGGTAAATTCGTAGTTATGCTGGGTGCAGCTTACCCAGATTAGGTCTAAATTTAAATGATGTATATAAATGGCAATTCTTGGAAATATTAGAAAAAGTGGCAATACTTTTGTAGTGATAGTCATAGCCTTTTTGGTGATCATGTTTTTAGGTGGTGAACTGGCACGTGTAGTGCCCTATCTTTTTAGTAGTAAAGGTACAATTGGCAAATTATCTGGTAAAAAAATCAGTTATATCGATTACCGTAAAGTTTATGAAACCATCCAGCATAATCTCTCCAGGCAAAATAATCAACAAGCAACAGAAGACCAAATTCGTGACTATGCATGGTCTAAATTAGTTGAAAACATGCTTTATATCAGAGAAATAGATCAAGCCGGCCTTACGGTAGGCACCCAAGAACTAATCGACTTGGTACAGGGAGAACATATTGATGCAAAACTTAAGCATGCTTTTAAAGATCCCAAAACAAATGCGTTTGATAAACAAAAATTATTGACTTACCTGAGCAATTTATCTAAAAGTCAACAAGAGTGGTGGTGTCAAGTGGAAAAAGAACTTGCACTAGAAAGAGCCAAAGAGAAATTGCGTCAACTTATGATACAAAGTTGCTTTACGACCACATTAGAAACAGCGCAAACTGCAGTACATGCCAGTCTGTTTTGTAATGTGGATTATCTACACATTCCTTTTCATTCCATTAAAAATGATGTAGTGCGGCTGACCAACCAGCAACTACTGGATTACATGGTTGCCCACAAAAGCCACTATACAGCTTTATCAGAAAGCAGAACCATTAAGTATATTACTTTCCCCATTCAACCAGATGAAAAGGATAATGCAGATTTTCAAAAAGCACTCACCTCCCTTACAGCGCAATTTGCCACTACTACCGATCCTTATGCCTTTGCCAAACAACATACAGATGGCAATCTTTCAGCTACCCGCTTGGTCTGCACAACGGAGACACTTCCTACTGCTTTTACCACTATAAAGCACACCTTAAAAAAAGGGATGGTGGTAGGCCCCATTGCTGGCGATTCCTTTCATATCATCTATAAGTTGGTTCAAGAAGAGAAAGGTAATTATGAAATTGCAGTCATTGAGAAAAAGGCTATGGTTAGTGACCATACACGAAATAAGCATTTTAGGAAGGTACAACAGCTTACTGGTAGCGTAAAAAAAACAGTTGACTTCGATAGATTAGCTACCGATGCGAACCTATCCATTCAACAAGAAACTGTTGCACCATCTGATGGCTCTATCGGATCCCATACAAATGGCCGAAAGGTAGTACGCTGGTTGTACAATGAGGGACGTATAGGTAAAATTTCTCCGCTTTTTGACTTAGGGAATGTTTATCTATTGGCTGTTATGGTAGACCAAGTAAAAGCAGGTGATTTGGTTCCTTTAGATTCAGTTTTTCGAAAAGTATATCAAAAAGTACTCCATCAAGAAAAATCCAAAATTATTTTGGATAAGCTAAAACAAATTGAAGCTACTACCCTCCAGGGTATAGCAGAACAATATGGTCAAGATATAACCGTACAATCGATAGAACGGTTACACTTTTTAGAAAATGATGCCCCTCATCTCAAAAAAGCTCATGCCTTTATAGGTAAATGTTTTGGCTTAGGCTTAAATATAATCAGTGATCCGATTATTGATGATACAGGCATTTACCTTGCTTATGTAAAAAGCAAAGATCAAACAGCCATTCAAGAAAATCATCACACCCAGATAGGTCAGATAGAACGATGGATGCAAACCTATTACATCAGTACTGCTATGGAAGCATTGGCAGAAGTTAGGGATGAAAGGTATAAGATCGAATAAGCTGATTGGTCCATGTTGGTAGAGATACGCTCATTTTTCCATATCATAAATTTTTATTAGATTGCCTGTATATGTACGATATATCTATTCTAAAAGAACAATTAGCTAGTCCTAAGCAGATTGCAGTGGTCATGCATGCCAGACCTGATGGGGATGCACTTGGAACTTCGTTGGCTTTGGCTTTATTTCTAAGGGCACAAGGACATTCCGTTCATGTAATTGCGCCAACCGAATATCCTACTTTTCTATCGTGGCTACCGGCAATAGATACTGTAGTAGTAGCTGCCCACCACACACAAGAAGCCCTATTGGCGCAAATAAAGGACATGGATCTGCTTTTTTGTGTAGATTTTTCTACTGCTAGCCGTTTAGATGAATGGGCATATATCTTGAAACAACCTGATCTGTTTAAGATTATCATTGACCATCACACAGAGCCGGAAAATTTTGCCAATCTGTTATTATGGGACCCTAAAGCAGCTGCTAGTGCAGAGGTATTGTTTCAAATTTTTGAAGCATTAGGCCAAAAAGACAAAATAACCCTACCCGTTGCCACTTGTTTGTATACCGGTCTTGTAACCGATACCAACTCCTTTAAAAATCCAAATACCAGGCCTATAACCCATCGTATTGCAGCAGATTTAATAGAATATGGCGTAGATGCCTTTAGCATACAACGGCTTATTTATGACAACAAACCACTCAATAGGCTTCATTTTTTTAGCTTTGCAGTGAGCCAGCGTTTGGTTGTACTACCAGCACTACGCGTAGCCTACTTTGTTATTCAAAAAGACGATTATAAAAGGTACGATTTAAAGAGTGGCGATACAGAAGGGTTAGTAGACTATGCACTTTCGCTAAAAGGAATATCGCTAGCTGCTGTGTTAAAGGAAAAAGATGATATGGTATATCTTTCCCTTCGATCTGTTGGTGAGCTGCCAGCTAACTTAATTGCAAAAAAATACTTTAATGGTGGAGGGCATAAAAATGCTGCAGGAGGTATTTCCCATTTAAGTTTAACTGAAACAGTAGACCGTTTTGAAAAAATATTAAAAGAGCTTCCATTCAAATTCTAACTAAATCATATGAAACGTAAAATAATATACGCTTGGATATTGCTAGCACTAGCCATAGGGCTGGCCTGGTACAATCATCAATACCATTCTTATGGCTATCCTTTTCTAACCACCCCATCTGGTCTTTCTTATAAGTCGATAGGTAGGCAAGGCAATGGACGCACCGTCAAGGAGGGTGAATGGATCGGGCTCTCTCTTATCATGAAAGCAGTACCTAAAAAAAGGGCAAAAGACAAACAAAATAGCCAAAAGGAATTAGTGTTCATCAACAAACCGGAGCCTTTCTTCTTGCGATTTGACAAAACCTTTCAATCCAAAAGTAAGCAGATCGCTCATATGGTTGGTATGATGCAAGAAAAGCAACGCATGCTCTTTAAATGCACACCTCAATACTACCTAGGAGAAGAAAATCTAGAACAGTTGGAGCAAACTTTAAAAGCACTGAATTTAAATAAAGAAGACGAACTAGTAATGGATATTAAATTAGATAAGATTATGACCGATGAAGCATACAACCAAATGATAGAAGCACGTCGTACTACACAACTAGCTAAGGATAAACAGCTCATTACCGACTATTTAGCCAAGCATCACATTGAGGCATCTTCCACAGATTCTGGTCTTTTTTATATTATTGACCAGCCTGTTAAAGAGGCTACACCTGTTCTTGAGGGCAAGACCATTAAAGTTCATTATACCGGTAGGCTATTAGATGGTACTATTTTTGATACCAGCGTAGAGGAGGTTGCCAAAGCGCATAACCTGTATAATCCAAAAAGACCTTATCAGCCACTTGAGTTTCAGGTAGGTGTGGGTTATGTTATTAAAGGATGGGACGAGGGTTTGTTATTACTCAAAAAAAATGAAAAAGCACGTTTTTTTATACCATCTGCTTTAGCCTATGGTCCAGATGCTATAGGCAATCTTATTCCTGCAAATTCCATTCTATTATTTGAGGTTGAGGTCATAGATGTGCGCTAATGCAATCGTCTTGCTTATGGCCGTTTATAAAAATTTCTTCTATAAACGGCCATACTATTTTCACACCCCCATTCCATCCACCTGGTGCTCCCAAAGCAGCTTAAATTTACCATCTGGAATGGCCAATAAGTCCAAAAAACTTCCATCTTCAACAACCCTTCCCCCTTCCATAACCACAATTCTATCCAAATGTTTGATAGTCGAAAGACGATGTGCTATGGCAATAACGGTTGCATGATGTAGTTCCAAGATGGCATGAATAGACCTTTGGATTTCTTGTTCCGTATCGCTATCAAGCGCAGAAGTAGCTTCATCTAAAATCAAAATAGGCGCATTTTTTAGCATAGCCCTGGCTATGGCAATGCGTTGACGTTGCCCACCGCTTAGTTTAACTCCCCTTTCCCCTACCAGGGTATCATATTGATCAGGAAGTGTTTCTATAAAGGCATGGATGCCCGCTACTTCTGCCGCATGCACAATTTCAGCTTGTGTAACATCGGCTTTAGCATACCCAATATTTTCTCCAATAGAACGATGGAATAACATGATATCTTGCGGAATGAGTGCTATCTGCGCACGCAAACTATCGGAAGAAACATCATAGATACTCTGGTTATCAATAATAATGTTTCCACTTTTTGGTTTAAAATTTTTAAGCAACAAAGCCATTAAGGTAGACTTTCCAGCTCCAGAAGCTCCAACCATACCAACCTTTTGACCAGCTTGGATGGAAAGATTCAGTTCTTGAAAAATAAGATGGTCATCACTGTAACCGAATGATAGATTCTGGAATAAAATCGCACCTTTTGAAACCTTTAATTCCACTGCATCAGGCTTATCAATGGTATCTTTAGCCATTTGCATAATGGTAAATGCCGAACGAAAAGCAGCAATATCTTCCAAAAAATCTTTAAGTTGACAGGTTGTATCCCAAGAATTTTCACTAAATGAAAAGGTAAGCGAGATAATAAAAGCAATATCTCCAACGGAGATTTGGCCACTATTACGCAAGCAAATCACATAACAAAATAGCCCAATCAAAAATATCCAATAGAATAAACTTAATATAATAGATACAATTAAATCATATTTATAATATTTGATGAGTAATGGTTTGTGTATATCATTATAATAATCTTGAATTTTTTGTAACTCACGCTTTTTAGTAGCAAAAGAAAAGATCGTGAAGATGTTAATCATACGATCAGCAACTGTTCCAAATAGGTAGTACCAAGAATTTTGTTTTGCTTGCTCCATTCTAGCAAGTTTTGTAAAAAATCCACAGGCTATTGGTGCATAGATAATAATAAATATGAGTACAAAAAAGAATATTTTTATATTGGTAAAGGCTAGTGCCATTCCAGAAAATAATGTAACCAACAACGGTTTACTAAACTTATATTCAACTGCCTGATGCAACTTAAAGTAGTTATCAGCAATCCCCTTCATCTTACCTACAATAGAACCTGAAAGATTTGTTTGAAAATAATTATAAGGCAGATCAAAACAGTGGGTACAAACCTGATATAGAATACGCTGTACAATGCCAGGCATACATTTTAATTGAGCCCAATTATGTGCACGCCATCCACCATCAAGAATCACTTGGGCCCCTAGAAACCAGGCTATGGGTCTGTAACTATTTTCAATAGTAATCTGTTCATGTTGAGTAAATAAATCAATTAATAGCTTGACAGCGTAGCTGTAGATAATCGGATAGATGCCACTACTAAATGGCGCAATAAACATGATGAGATATTGGTATTTATATGGCTTTATAATCGACCATAAAAATGAAAATGGATTCGTCTGCATGGAGATAATGTATGTTACTACAGAGGTTGATTTTTCAGCTACTGCTTGCTCAGGAAACCCAGTACCTTACAATTACAGACCAAGCAGCCCATCAACTCCTTGCTTCAATGAAAATTCCTCAAAAAGCATGCGGTAGATAGTTTCCGTTATAGAAGCCTTGCTTCCATAAGATTGCATCAAATGGTAAATGGCTTTAACCGTTTGCACCCCTTCAGAAACCTCTTTTGTAGTAGTTAAGATATCGGTTAGCCTTTCTCCTTGTGCCAAACGGTAGCCAATGGTATAGTTCCTACTAGCTACACTACCACAAGTGGCCAACAAATCTCCTAGACCCGCTGGTCCCAATAACGCACACTTACCAATGCCCATCGTGTCCATGATAGAAGACATTTCTGAGATAGCCTTGGTAATGAAAAAAGCATAGGTATTAGCCTGATAACCCATACCTCCTATTATACCCGCACCAATGGCAAAAATATTTTTCAGCACACTACCTATTTCTACACTGAGCAGCTCTTGACTCGTGTAGACGCGAAACCAGTCACTGGTTAAAAGCGCGCTTCCCACAGATAAAACCTTAGGCGTAGTACTGGCAACCACTGTAACAGCTGGGTGCTTTTTCACCAACTCTGTAGACAAATTAGGGCCAGCCAGACAACCAATTTGTCGCACTACCGTTTCTTGAAAGATGACTTCACTCATAGTAGTCACCCCCCTATTGGGCAACAGGACACCATCTTGGGAAAAATCCAATCCCTTAGTACCATGTATCAATATATGATCTGTGCTAAGATCTGAGGCAATCTGCCGCATCAATCCACGAAACTTAGCAGCAGGTACTACTGGAAAAACAACAAAACAAGTATGTAAGGCCATAGCCAAATCATTCGTAACCACCACATTAGCCGCCAACGGTTGCCCCGAACTGGTCCGGTTCATTTGTGATGCAAGGGCACGTTCCGCTTTATGGTCATAGAGCCATACACACTTTGCATTGGGTGCCACTAAATTTGCAACGGCAGTGCCAAATTTCCCTGCCCCTAAAACCGCTACCATTTTACTAGGAAAAAATTGCTTCGAGTCCATAGCCAGTCAGCCTATTATGATAATAATATAATGTCAAAAGATCTTGAATCACCAAATCGCCACTTTCTGTTGCCACCAATGGCCTTCGCGCATGGTATACCCCCAATTTAGCCAATCCATCTTTGGCAATATCCTCCAACGAACCATTTTGTAGAATAGGGGTAAAATCGATTTTTTTTGACATATAAAGCAATTGCAATGCCTGATAGGTATGCTCAAAAGCCACCATAAAATCAGTATAATGAACTGTGATATGGGGCAGGTCCATTGAAAACCCTTCGCGCTTTTGCGCCAATTCATAAGCAACAAAAGCTACTAGATGGCTGCTAAGCACCGTATTAATAGCGTAATAAGCTGCTACAATTTTACGACTAAGCGTTTTAACACAATCATCTGAACGCTTTCTAGCAGCCGTCTTTATAGGAAGATCAAGAAACTGCTGGTATAAATCTATTTCTTGGCCCTGATCATCATAACTACGCCCTTGGCTATCTACCCTATTTCCCATTACATCTAAGGGGGCGCCTATATTAACAAATATTTCCGAACCCTTAAGTAATATATTTTTACTAAACAGTAAGTTAGTAGCACAACAACCTTGCTGCACCAGAGAAGAGGCCACATGCTCCATTTGCACCGATTCACGTATCAATTGATAGGCTTCTAAGACACAATGGTAATTGAGTACCATTGGAACAATAAACAGCTTCCTAGCAGTTACCCCTTGGTTGTGAAAGTTACCTTCTTGTGCCTCAAAAGGAGTACCTAACAAACCTAATTTTAAATCAGCCTCTATAGCCCCCAAGCGGCTACGGGTGCCACCCGGATAAAATAATGTATGACAGCCCCATTCCAGCGTCAAACAAGCATAATCTTTCTGTGCTTGTAAGTAGGGGATGGTCTTTTTACGTCGATCTACCTTATACGTACCTAGCTTATTAAAAACATAACGAAACCCCTTATTATTAAACAAATTCAGTCCCGCACCCCAAGTCAAGGGCGGCAACCCCAATTGCTTCATAGCCAATCCTATCACAACAGAGTCCCAATTGCTCGTATGAGTAGGTACGATCACAATCGTACCTATTTGCGCCAATGCACGCATCATATGCGTCTGCCCCATCAAATGAAACTTTTCCTGTAACCCTTTGTGGCGCAAATTCCAACGTTCTGGTCCAAAGCCAACACAATGAGGCTTAAGCAGGTGCATAAAGGTATGGTGTACCCCTCTAGCGATACACTGATAATGACGCACACTAAAATGGCTACAAATCTCCCTTACATAGCGTTCTATAACCATTCTTAAAAGCTTAGTAGCTTCTATTTTATTTTCAATGGAAGTTACCATAGCCTCCCAAAAGGAACGGTCATCCTTAGGGTCACAGCTCCATGGATCTGACTCCATTCTAGCCAATTCTCTAGAAGCTGTTTGCGCCAATATTCGGTAAAGTTCCCCATCCATTGGGTAGCGTGCATACAAAGATTGAAAAGTTTTGTCCACCACCTCCCTTAAAAAGGCTTTTTGGTTTTGATGGAGTATGGTAATAGGCCAACGACTGGCTTGCGGCTCAATAGGCATAAACTGATCTTGGGTAGACATATTGTATCTTTTGAACAGAATAAGCCGTAATTTACGGCCAAATGGATTACATGAAAGGGTTTACCTGATCATTTGGTATTGCAAGATAATAAGATCATAATGAATATTTATTATTTTTCAGAAGAAATTAATTTTAGGCTAAAACAAAAAAGAAAAATCTCTGCTTGGTTACAAGACGTCATCTGGCAAGAGGGGTACGGGCTAGACCAGCTCAACTTTATTTTTTGTACAGATAACTATTTATATGGTAAAAACATCACCTACTTGAGCCATGACACCTTAACAGATGTCATTACATTTCACTACGCCACAGGTACAAAAACCATCTTAGGGGACATCTATATAAGCATTGAACGGGTTCATGAAAATGCTAAGACCTATAACCGAAAAAAAACAGAAGAACTCTATATGGTCATGGTACATGGGTTATTACACCTACTGGGCTATAATGATCATAATTCAGAAGAAAAATTGATTATGAGATCAAAAGAAGATTTTTACCTCAACCAACTCAGACCAATTTTAGCGTTAAAGGGTTAAAGGGTTAATGAAAATAACCATCTCTATTAACTGTAAAATTTTTACGAGGCATCACCTGAAAATTGTTTGTATCATCCTTTTCATGCACTTCAACAGCTGCCTCTGTCATATTGAGCTTTGTAGCATCACAGGTTAGGCCGATAAGCACCTTTTTACAACATGTGCCATAAGGATAGTATACAATTGGTTTTTGAAAAAAATATGTAAATCCCGTATCTTACGAAACACTTTTTTATCTTCAAAATTATGCCTATACACACCTCCACCCCTAAGACCAAAAACACCATGGAAGTGCAAGACTATACTAAGTCTATTATAGACACCTTACAACAAGATTCCAACCAATCCTATACGCTACAACAACTCTGTATGGCACTAAAGGTCAAGGAAAAATCAGATAAAGCAAAAGTAAAAAAAGCTTTATCAGCCCTTTTGCATAAAGGTAGCATTAAAAAAATAAGCAGAGGGCGCTATCTGCATGCCAACGCGCCTACTTGTTATGTAACAGGCCGAGTAGATTATGTCCGTCCTGAATATGCTTACATTGTAGCACCGGATCAACCCAAAGATGTATTGGTACAGCAAAAAAACCTATTATCTGCATTAGATAAGGATTTGGTTAAAGTGCGTTTGCTGCCAACTGGGCGTCGTAAGCGACCAGAGGGCATTGTAGTGGAAATTATTGAGCGCAATACGGCACCGGTAATCGGGCGCATCATCGCCACTGGAGAGCAGCCCCAAGCAGTGGTTGAACAAAAACGGATGACCTACACTGTTTTATTAAAAGAAGCAAAACAGGCTATACTTAAAAAAAATGATAAAGTGGTCATTGCATTGACCTCGTTTACCAACCTCAATAATCAATTGACTGGTAAAATAGTACAGCATCTTGGTCAGGCTGGTCTGCATGAAGTAGAGATGCATGCCATTATGGCGGAGTTTGGTTTAAAAGACACTTTCCCAGAAGAGGTGCTTTCGAGTACTAAAAATATACCTAGAGTTATTCCAGAGGAAGAAATAACCAAAAGAAGAGACTGTCGAGGCATACCCACCTTTACCATAGATCCAGCAGATGCCAAGGATTTTGATGATGCCCTCTCCTATCAACCATTAGCCAATGGCCGCCATCAAGTAGGCATTCATATTGCAGACGTAAGTTATTATGTATTGCCAGACAGCTTGCTAGATAAAGAAGCCTATGCCCGTAACACTTCTGTCTATCTCGTAGATCGTTGTATTCCGATGTTGCCAGAACTCCTTTCTAACGAGCTATGTTCTCTACGTCCAAACGAAACCAAGTTAACTTTTTCAGCAATTTTCGAATTGGATGCAGCAGGAAAAATCTATGACAAATGGTTTGGGGAAACCATTATTTATTCGAACAAAAGATTTGCTTACGAAGAAGCCCAAGCAGCAATAGATAACCAAACAGGAGATTTTCATCAAGCACTTACCCTATTGAATAATCTAGCCAAACAACTGCGGGCAAAACGGCTTGAAAAAGGAGCCATTAATTTTGAAACCAGAGCACTGGTATTTCAGCTAGATGCCGATGGCAAACCACTACAGGTGATACCAAAGGTCCGTACAGATGCCCATAAACTCATTGAGGAGTTTATGTTACTGGCCAACAAAGAAGTAGCCACCTATGTAGCCAAGCTAAAACAAAAACAGGAAAAACTAGGGCCTACTTTTATATATAGAACCCATGATCATCCAGATCCAGATAAGCTCAATGAGTTCTTTTTATTTGTAAAGCAACTAGGATATAAAATAAAGGTAGGTAAAGCACCTATATATAAAGCCATGCACGCATTAGAAAAGGCTATTCAGGGCAAGCAAGAAGAAAACATCATCCAGTCACTGGCCATTCGCTCTATGGCCAAAGCGCTTTACACCACAAAACCTGATCCTCACTTTGCCCTAGCCTTTGCCCATTATAGCCATTTTACCTCACCCATTAGAAGGTATGCAGACCTATTGGCACACCGTCTTTTGAAAAAATATTTAAAAGGCGAACGCATTTATGACATAGCATTTTACGAACAAAAATGTCAATACGCTGTAGAACGGGAATGCCTTGCTGTAAATGCAGAACGGGCCTCTATAAAGTATAAGCAAGTAGAATTTATACAAAATTTAAAAGACGAAATATTTGAAGGCATCATTAGTGGCATAACAGAATGGAATATGTATATAGAAATTATATCTAATGCATGTGAAGGCATGGTACGTTTATCAGACCTTACCGATGATACCTATATCTTTGAAGAACACAACTTTCAAGTAGTAGGACAACACTCCAAAAAATGTTACCGCTTAGGGGATATGGTCAAGGTAAAAGTAAAAAGTTGCGATTTAGATAAGCGCTATATTAATTTTTGGTTATGTTAGCAGCGCAATGTATACCTTCTATTCCCATAAAGCTTCCTGCTCTGGCTGAATATCAATGTTATGGTAAACCATTTGCACGTCGTCATCATCCTTTAACGCATCTATAAGCTTGATCAGTTTAAGCAATGCAGCATCATTGACCTGCACCAGGGTATGAGGAATATATTGTAACCCTGCAGCAATTGGTGCCACAGCAACTGCTTCCAACTGTTTTTGGACTTTTCCAAAGTCTTCTACCGCACAAATCACATGGGTAGATGCGCCATCATTTTCCAATGCTTCTGCCCCTGCATCTATCAACCCCAATGTAAAATCATCCAGATCTTTAATATCTGCTGTAGGAATGGTAAACACTCCTTTATAGTCAAACAAAAAAGTAATCGAACCACTTTTTTCCAAACTGCCACCATATTTAGCAAAAATAGCCCGCACATTAGCCACCGTTCTAATCATTTTATCGGTCATACAAACCACCATGATGGCCACACCATGGCTACCATATCCCTCATAGGTGACTTCATGATAGGCTGCTACATCATTCCCACCAGCCTTACTAATGGCACGCAGTATAGCCTCTTTAGGCATATTGGCTCCCTTGGCATTTTGAATCGCCAAACGCAATCGCGGGTTAAGTTCTGGTTCAGCCCCTCCACTTCTGGCAGCCACCGTTATCTCCTTAACCAGTTTTGTAAAAATTTTACTTTTTTTTGCGTCATTTACACCTTTTTTACGCTTGATATTAGACCACTTACTATGTCCTGCCATTGTATTGCTTCAATATGAATAAAATAAAGAATAAGCTGCACCAGCAGCCCAGATAAGCTGCATGCAACCGTTACTATAATGGATATTATATACAAATATATAATATCCATCGGTAGTATGGACAGCAAACTAAATGAATGCATATGCATTTGATATAATGGGCTGAAGCATTCGGACATTTTTTTCTTACTTTTCTTTCCTGTTTTTTCCCATTTGCTATGCTGCTATTTTTAAACTATTTTTTATACAAGTAATCCAGAACGCACATTAGTAAAGCATACTATTCAAGGGAAGTTAGATTGGAATGGAAGGTTATAATTTGCTTATTACAGAATAATTTAGGACATCTGCAAAACGTTATTTGTAAGATACACAATATACATGTCTTGCATATTTTTATTCAAAATAAATCTATCATGAACATAAAAAAATATTTAGTTGTTTTGCCTTTCCTGGCATCTTGTAGTGGGGTCGGTCAGTCTAATATGGGGTTGACTTCTTCTAAGAAGAAGAAAGATATAAATAAAGAAAAACCCACGAAACCACCTCAGAAACCAGAAAAAGAAATTGGAACTGGGGCATATATGATTGATGGGGAAATTAGGGTATTTGAAAATGGAATAGAATATCCGAAGGAAGCAAAAAAAGCATCTGAGACATATCAATTTGATCTTTTCAACAAACGCGTTAAACGACTAAATCCGGAAGAAGAAATTGAAACTGGGATATATATGATTGATGGGAAAATGATGAAATTTAAAAATGGACTAGAATGTTGGATCGAAGAAGAAGAAAAAGAACCATCTGGGACATATGTAGTAGTTGATAAGTCTTTTGACAAGATTGTGTAAAACATATCAGTGATTTAAATTCTTCCTTCAAATTTGATCATAAAATGTGGCATAACGCTATTTCAATTGTGAACTGGGTGCCCCCACTTATCAAGGCAAAAAACGCCATAAAAACTCCTTTTTATTTCTCAAAAAGATCAGCCGTATAAGGCAACCCTAGATGTTTATAAGCCGCCTCTGTTGCGACCCTTCCCCGTGGGGTACGTTTGATATAGCCTTCTTGAATAAGAAATGGTTCATATACCTCTTCTATCGTTTCTGCCTCCTCCAAACAAGCGGTTGCAATAGTAGTAAGGCCTACAGGCCCCCCCTTGAATTTTTCAATAATATTGGTCAGAATACGTTTGTCCATTTCATCTAGCCCATGCTCATCTACATTCAAAGCTGCCAAGCTTACTGCAACCATATCCTTGGTAATCCGTCCATCCCCTTTAACCTGAGCAAAATCGCGTGTACGTTTCAGCAGATTATTGGCTATACGGGGCGTCCCTCGACTTCTCCTGGCAATTTCATAAGCAGCCTCTTGGTCAATAGGCGCACCCCATATACCACTGGCACGCTGAACAATTTTGGTCAACAAAGTAGCAGGATAATAATCTAACCGCGCATTAATACCAAAACGGGCCCGTAACGGTGCAGTAAGCAAACCAGAACGGGTAGTAGCCCCAATCAAGGTAAAAGGGTTCAACGCCAACTGTACACTACGTGCATTGGGACCAGCATCCAACATAATGTCTATTTTAAAATCTTCCATAGCTGTATATAGATATTCTTCCACTATCGGATTAAGACGATGGATCTCATCTATAAAAAGCACATTGGTAGGTTCTAAACTAGTCAACAACCCCGCTAAATCCCCAGGTTTATCCAATACAGGACCAGATGTAACTTTTATATTAGTATTCAACTCATAAGCAATAATATAAGCCAATGTCGTTTTGCCTAAACCAGGCGGGCCATGCAACAATACATGATCCAACGCTTCTTTTCTTTGCTTGGCAGCTGCTACAAATATTTGAATATTCTCCACCAGCTTTTCTTGTCCAAAGAAGTCATTGAATTGAAGCGGACGTAGCGCTTTATCAAGTTGTTCTTCTGGTTTCTTCAGCACACCGAAGGGACCATTGATCAGATCATTCTCCATTTTTTCTATCTTTACTAGGCCAAAATATACGCAAAAAAATAAGACCTTCTGCAAAAGCTATTTGTGATCAGTAATTTTTAGGAGAAACGCAGTCGAGCACCGCAGCATACTAGATGTATTTGAGGAGCGTAGACAAGCTTCGACACCAAAATTGCCATTAGAAATAGGTTGTGCAGAAGGTCTATAGACTTCTTTCGAAAGAGGCTTATGCTCAGGAATTTGTAGGAAACCTCAAAAAGAGCTAATATCAACCATGAGATCAAACATTAAACTACTGATGCTATTGACCCTATCATCCATAGGGCTTTACCTAGGGTTTTCCACCATGTTGATAGAGCCGACCATTCGTTACCTACTGCATCGCTCTGTGCTGAGAAGCTTTATGGCACGGATCATCATTTGTTCCGCTGCTTTGGGCTACTATGTACAGCTACAGAAACAACAAAGCATGCAACACTCCATAGCGCCACCTGCACCTCTCTATAGGTTAACCATTGGCACGATACTGGCTCAACTGATGATGACATTTGCCTTAACATTGCTCAGCAGCATTAAAGAAGCATTATGGCATCCCAGCGTACAGCCCATATTACATTTTAGTAGCAACATCGACTTTGTATACCGTGGCATTGTAGAAATAAGCTGTCTAACGGCTATTCTAGAAGAACTACTCTTTCGAGGTATTTTAGAAAAACTACTCAGCAAAATCACCTCAAGCAGACGATGGATCACCGTGATCAGTGCCATAGCATTTAGTTTAATGCACTGCAATATGAGCAATAACCTATTGTATTTTGTAATGGGCTGCTTTCTCAGCTACCTATACCACCAAACCAACCATATTATCTACCCTATGCTCGCTCATGGACTACATAACTTATGTGCCACATCCATCATCTACCTCGCATTAGATAAAAGATTAGATGTAGCCATCAATAACTTACCTATTGTAACACGTGGCCTATTAGCTATTGGAACACTCCTAGCAGTTTATACCTATGTAACCCATATGTTCGTCAGTCAAAAAACAAAAAAAAGCACTAAACAAAGATGCGATTAGCAATATTAGGTGGCGGAGAAAGCGGAACCGGTGCAGCCCTCTTGGCCAAACAACAAGGAATAGATGTCTTCCTGTCAGATGCTGGCATCATTAAAGCAGACTATAAACATTTACTGACCACCCACCAGATTCCATTTGAAGAGGGAGGCCACACCATAGAAAAAATACAATCAGCAGATGAAGTCATCAAAAGCCCCGGGATACCCCATACAGCCACAATCATCAGGAAACTCCAAAATATACCCATCATAGATGAAATAGAATTTGCAGCACGCTACGCAAAGGGAAAAATTATAGCTGTAACAGGCTCAAATGGCAAAAGCACAACAGCCCACCTGATTTACCATTTGCTCCATGCAGCAGGGTACCAGGTCGCTTTAGCTGGGAATATAGGATATAGCTTTGCTAAGTGCCTCACACAATCAACCTATGCCTACTACGTATTAGAGCTTTCCAGCTTTCAACTGGAAGCAATCAAAGATTTTAAGCCAGCCATTGCTTGTCTACTAAATATTACACCTGACCACCTAGATAGATACCATAGCTCCATAGAAGCCTATGCCCAAGCCAAGTTGAACCTATTGCGCAACATGACCCCATTAGACCACTTTATTTACAATAAAGCCGATCCAATCACCACACAATATCTGCCAAAACAGAAGATTTTACCACAATTACATCCTATATCTCCTATTGATAATCCTAACAACCTATTGCACCTTAATGGGCAGGACTACACCCTGTCTACTAGCAGGGAGCAAGTAGCCTTACTAGGCAGGCATAACCAGTATAATGCTATGGTTGCGGCTACAGCAGCGGCTTTAGCAGGCCTCTCTTCTGAAACAATTGCTACTGCTTTACCTACATTTTGTGGGTTACCCCATCGACTGGAATGGTGTGGCGCACCCCAAGGCATAGATTGTTACAACGACTCAAAATCGACCAATGTAGCCTCTACAACAGCTGCATTGCTTAGCTTTAGCCAACCCATTATCTGGATAGCCGGTGGCATAGATAAAGGCAACAACTATGCCCCCCTCCTACCCATTGTACAAGAGCAGGTCAAAGCAATCATCTGTTTGGGAAAAGATAACAGCGCTATTATCAAATCCTTTCGCCCGCTAGGTCTGCCTATAAAAGAGACCGATAACCTCTCTTCAGCCATAGACAACGCCCTATCTATTGCATTACCGGGGGAAGTCATCCTCTTATCCCCTGCATGTGCCAGCTTTGATTTATTTAAAAACTTTGAAGATCGAGGCAATCAATTTAAAGAACAGATAAACGCACGGATTCAAAAATAAAGCCATATTTACCCCTTTTATTCTAAATCAGTCCTTTTATTAAAACGCTTAAATAGGCCAACAAGCTGCTTAAGTCGTTTTTGTTGCGGATTTAGCCCAATCCACCCCATACCGGGTGATTGAGGCAATAGGTAATGCGCAGCCATCATACCCAAACCATTAGTGGCGGCCGATAGAGAGGTAATAACTTCTTTTAAAGAACTATTGTTAGCGGTTAATACGGCAATCTCTCCACGCAATGCGGCATTATCTGCCTCTAGCACGCTAATACTCGATTTGAGAAGGCTAATTTCTGATTGTAAGGAAATAACTATCGAGGATAAAGAATCCATCTCTTTGATGTGGAATGAAACTAAAGAAAACTAAACTTAAAAAGTTATTTGAGATTTTGCAACCCTAAAAAACCACACCGCTGAATCGTTACGAAAAATGCCCCTGTAAAAAGTTGGGAAATAGGCCTCATCCCTTGCAGATGATTAGGAAAAACAGATTCCTTTGAAGCCCGCGCAGCGGGCGACTTCTGTTTTTCCATCTGTAAGGGATGAGGTCCCCAACTTTTTACCGAGGGCTTGATTTTTTGTCCACTTTTTTATCAAGAAAAAAGTGGAATACAATTCATTATTAACCAGTGACGTGAATAGATACAACCATTAGCTACCATAGAAGCTACACAAGCAGGAATACCTATTAAAAACCTAAATTTTTTACAAGCCAAACTCATCAATATAGCCATCGCCATCCCTACTAAAGCAGTTCGAGCACTACCTCGAAAGCCAAAGCAAGCTAAGATAAAAGGGGCAGAAACTACAACGTTATAAAGTGTATACACGTAAAAAACAATACTACTAAAACTCTTCCATAGATCATTGGAATAAATAGCCATGATCATAGAGAATAGCCCGATACCTAGTATCGCCAATCTAGCCACCCGAATCTGAAGTCTATCCACAATTGGCTTTACCCCCGGAATGCTTGCCATCAGATCATGAACCACTATAATAGAACAAAGATGTAAATAAGAATCAGCTGTAGACGTGGCCATAGCTAACACACAAGTGACAATAGCACCTTGTAAAAAAGATGGCAGACTGGTAACTATATAACCCCAAATTTCTTCCATCGATAAAGTTGAATTGCTTGAAAAAACAAATAGACCAATCAGGCATATAAAAAGCATTATAAGCACATATAAAAAGCTACCATACAAAAAAACCTTTTTTACCTGAATAGGACCAGAGCACATGTACATCCTCTGTATAATGGCAGGATCAACAATACTCAAAAGGCAAAATAGAAAATATACAATACAATCCCATAGATGGCTATCAGGATAGCATAAGCTGCTAAGTTTAAACTTTTCTTGTTTTCGTGCAAACCATATAATTTCCAAAAAAGATTTACCTGTTTTTACAAACATAAGTTTAGCAACAATAATAATTATAATAATAAAAGTTATAAATTGAAGCACATCTGTATTGGTAACAGAACGAATTCCTCCAAAAGCAGCATAAGTAATAATCACCAAAGCTGCCAATACGATCATGCTATTAGGATCAACCGAATGTAAACAGGCAGTGACAATATAGGAAATCGCATTGATTTGAAAAATAAGAGTAGAAATAGTATACCATATACTCAACAAAGCAGTAATAATCCTTGGATAGTTTCCATATACGCTACCTATTGTTTCTGCAATAGAAAGGTGATGCATAAATGGAGCCATCCGCACCCATGCCAAGCTAGTCAACCACAAAGCGATAGCATTAACAAACATTAAACAAAACTGCAATAAACCATAGCTATAACATACTTGTACAGGAGACACAAGTACTACCCCACAAAAAGAAGTAGCCAGTAGTGTAGCCAGCAACTTAACCGTAGAAAATCGCTTGTCATCCACAGCATAGGCTCGAAAGGTGGTTGCTTTTCTGCTCGCTAAGCCTACCCCTAGGTTTAATAATAAAAATGAGGCTATCAAGAAGTATGGTATAGAAAATGAAGATGATAACATAACACAGTTGCAATAAAAACAGCTACGCACCATCCTTCATATGACCCTGGTCCGCTTCCTGGCTACTGATTTTATTGCGCAACATAAGGACCATAAACATAACCATTAAAAAGCAAAAAATTGAAACCAAAAAAAAGCCAAGATAAGCACTAGAGAAAACAGTATTTAACCAGTAAGCCAAACCAAGTAATAAAAAACGCAGCCCCAAACCAAGTAATATAAAAACCAGGGAACCAAGTAAAAATATTTGGATTATTTTCTTAGCCTTCGTCTGAAGATTATGCTGGAATGTATGGGCAAATACACCTAGTTTTTCTCTTACTATGCCCACTATACAAGCCATTCCAAATAGTTTGCATAGCATCTTTATCATTCTAAAAAACATTTCGTTCAGGTATGGTAAAATAAAAATTAATACTGGCCAACTTAGCTGCACCACTATAAGCAGCGATTAAGATAATACAATTATCCTATGTTTTAGTAACACGAAGCGTCATCTTGCTGCTGCGAACACCATGCAAGCTAAAAAAAGAATGGTTAATATCCAGATCATTTTTACAAAACCTAGCATAGACATATCCAGCCAATGCACCACCCAACTGTGCCAAGTAATATCCCGCATGTTGGGTAGGCAAATGCATAAATGCTATTGCCAGCAAAGCAACCACAACATATTTTAATGGTAAAGAGAAAAAGAAGCAATATAGCCGCAAATTAGGCATCAACACACAAACCGCTACCATGATAGCATAAATAGCCGCTGAAGGCCCTGCAAGCTCAGTGGCAACACCTTTAAAGGGAGGTGAGAATTGGTAGAGGATAAAAAAAAGAATCCCACCTACGGCTTGCCCTAAACAATAAAGCCGCAATATATGTTTGGAGCGTGCAATGGCCCGTATTCTTTGACCAAAAACGTATAAGACAAGCATATCCCAGAATAAATCTACAATACCCTTATGGACAAAAGAGTAGGTAATAATGGTCCACGGCTGCTTTATGAATAATGGGTAAAGAGAAGGAAGTGCCAATTTTCTATAAAGCCATGTACTATATGCTTCATAACCGCAAATATAACATCCAGTACTAAACAAAAACAGCAATAGAAAACTTAAAATATGGAGCAAAATAAGTTGCACAAACCCATTCCCAGGCTGTTTAAAATGATTGCGAATATAAGCGTAAACACTATGCATAAGACAAAAAAAATGATTTAAGAATTACTTGTAAGCCTCGCCATGCTAAGCTTAAACCAAGCTTAATTTATAAAAACTGATTTTATATTTAAAATAGTACGCAGAACAACGCCTACTACACTGTTTGCCTGCACTAGACCCTCTTCGAATCGGATGGAAAGCATGAGTGAGGAAGTGTTCACTTGATTCCATAACAATTTCTATTTTCATGGTGGTCATTTGCTTCTTACTAAAATAGCTTTTCTTACATTTTAGGCTCTCTTGGAGACGCTGGGTCGGTTGCTCTGTGGCACCTACTAGAAGCCCTAAAATCTTATCAGAAGTCATGGATCTATCTTTCTTAATTTTTATTACTTTTTGCCAGTAAAGGTTCCATTTTTTTAGCAAGCGGCAGATATTAGAATTGTGTAAATTGAATAAATAACCCCAAAATATGTGTATGAGATACGTTCTGTAGTATATCAGTACGCATAAAACCCTGTCTTGAAGCGTTGCTACATGAGACTTTCTTCCATGACATTTCTTCTGTTCTACAATTTTTTCCCAAGCTGGAGCTAATCTCTTAACAACTTCTGAGAATTCTATAACTGCCCAACCTGTAAGACATGACATGGGGTATTTTCGATAAGCCTTTGAAATCTATTGCCATCTTATGGTAAGATAAAATTTCAATAGTACACCTTTTATTACAATCATGCAACTACTTTTTAGCATTTCGCAGAGGGTCTAAAGTCTAATCCAGAACTGACGTTCATACATTAGTTATGTCTCTAGCATACAGAAAACAAAATTGGTTAAACAATTTTGTATCATCAGGCGCACATTGGGGCCATTGTGATAGATTGATAGTATAGTTTTTTACTACGCTTCTAGGGTTATTTTTGATACTCTTGTGGTACAAATCCTATTATTTGTTGATTTTCAGGCTAATTTTAGTCTATTTTGGATAGATCATCCCCATAAACACCTCTTAATATTATGGTATTTGGCACCCCATATAAGTTATACGTTATATTAACGTAACTATTTATATATTCTGTAATATGGGTTAATGCTAATTTCTTAAAATTAAAATCATAATAGCAAAAATTAGCTTAATTTTAAATTAAACTAAATAAAAATGAACAAGAATAAATTTAAAGTTCTATTATGTTGTTATATAATGGGAATAGCTGGGTGTAACAAAATAGACAATCCAGGTTATGCGATTAATCCTTATCAAAAATTTTTTGCGTGGTTCAGAACTAGTTTTGCGTGGTTCAGAACTAATAATGATCCGTGTAAGAATTCTCAAACTAATGTTGATATGGCTGCCACTAAAGCTGCGAGAGCACGATGTGTATATGATCACATTAATTGTATAGCTGATGGTATCGATAGCCTTGTTGAAAATTATAAGTCTCATAAAGAAGACGTTCTGACTAACGTACAAGATGCAGTAGCTTCGCATAGTAAAGAGTCAGAACGTTTTAAAAAACTTGTGCACATGGTCCGTTTTGATAGTTTTGAAAAATTTTCAAACAAGGCCTATCGTATTAAGTTTGCTGCTAACAATGCTTATAATCAATGTAAAGATGCTGAAAAGATGGTTTGTGATAAACATAATGAGATTCTGAAAATAGCAAGCCCAATGAATCAACCGAATATTAATTTCCGTTTACCATATATTCAACATATTCAACAGCATCAAAAGGATGCTTATACCAAACTTTGTAATCAAGTTGAGCTAATTGATCAGTCTTACAAAACTATTTATTTACTACGTAATATCCTTCAATATCGAGTTGAAGAAGAACTCGAACTTCTGGAAGAAATCATTAAGCTGAGCCGTTCCTAGATAAGAAAGCGCTAGAATTGCGCTAAAGAGGAAAAGATATGTGTGCCCAGTGAGACTAGTATGTGCCAGTAGGTGAAAGTTCTACTAGGTCAAAAGTTAGAAGCCTACAGCTCGCATAGCAGTATCACAAGAAATCAAGATGCTGAAACCTATTGACGGGCTTATCTAAAGGGTAAAGCTCAGATGATCAGGCCGCAGCGCAAACGAACAGTCAATAGCGTCCATTTAAGACATAAATATTATTGACTATTACATAGAACAGCATTTTTTACATGGAGTATTGGTATACACAGCACTTATGGAAACCGATAAAAGATATTGAAAACTTCCTATACTTATTGCAAATCAGTCATATATATAGAAAATCTGCGAAAGAATATATTGGTTACGGATGATGACTATAGGAAAAATTTTTAGTGTGTTTTTAAGGAAAATGGTTACAAAATCTGAACTTATAAGCTTAAAAAATGACCCCAAAAAGCCTAAGAAGCATATGTTTCTTGGGCATGTAAATGGGCCTCAAGTTTCGCAGAGAGTCTACTGTTGCTAGAAATGGCACACCACAAACAGCTTTCAAAAGGGATCTAATATTAGAAATAATCAATATTAATGCCTAAATTTATATAATAGACCGGTAGCAGACCGCAAATAGCGATCCAAGCTTTTGATAAAGGTCCATAAATTTTTTAAATTTGCACACCTCTAGGTGTAAAACAAAAATTATAAGTAGTACATGTTAACCATACAACAGCTCGTAAGAAAAGGTAGAAAAAAACCCTCTTCTTCATCAAAATCTCCAGCGCTTTCCTCCTGTCCACAACGGCGGGGCGTATGCGTCAAAGTTTATACTATGAAGCCAAGAAAGCCAAACTCCTCTATGAAGAAAGTAGCTAGAGTGCGCTTAACAACAGGGAAAGAAATCAACACCTACATTCCTGGAGAAGGCCATAACCTACAAGAGCACTCTATCGTCCTGATTAGAGGAGGAGGTGTAAAAGACTTATCAGGCGTCAGCTACTCTATTATTCGTGGCGTGTTGGATACTTCAGGTGTTAGTGGAAGGTGTCAAGCAAGGTCCGTATATGGAACCAAGAAGCCTAAGAAAAAATAAATTTAATACCAAGGAATAATATGAGAAGGAAACAAGCTATAAAAAGAGTATTAGCACCTGACTATAAATATGGAGATCCGTTAGTAACTAGATTTGTAAACGGATTGATGCAACAAGGAAAGAAAAGCCTTGCTTTCAGTATTTTTTATGATACCATTGCCTCGGTCTCCCAAAAGACACAAGAAGAAGGTTTAGAAGTTTGGCGCAAAGCGCTGCATAATGTAACCCCCACTTTAGAGGTCAAACGGAGGCGTGTTGGAGGGGCTACCCTTCAAGTTCCTATTGAAATACGGCCAGACAGAAGGATATTTTTAGGCATGAAATGGCTGATTGACTATGCAAGATCCCGTGGAGAAAAGACTATGAAAGAAAGACTAACCAACGAAATTATTGCAGCTGCTAAGGAAGAGGGAGGTGCTTTCAAACGTAAAGTAGACACCCATAAAATGGCAAGTTCAAACAGAGCCTTCTCACATTTTAACTTGAGATAAATGGCAAACGAACTAACCTTTTTAAGAAATATAGGCATCATGGCCCATATTGATGCTGGTAAAACAACCACCACGGAGCGCATTCTATATTATACCGGTCTAACCCACAAAATAGGGGAAGTACATGACGGAGGAGCTGTAATGGATTGGATGGCTCAAGAGCAAGAACGGGGGATTACCATTACCTCTGCTGCCACCACTACATTTTGGAAATATCCAACCATACAGGGCAAAGCAAATGACAAGACTCAAACCTATAAAATCAACATCATCGATACACCAGGCCACGTAGACTTTACCGTAGAGGTAGAGCGTTCTTTACGTGTATTGGATGGTGCCATTGCTTTATTTTGTGCTGTATCTGGTGTAGAGCCTCAGTCTGAAACTGTTTGGCGTCAAGCCGATAAATACAGGGTACCCCGCATCTGTTTTGTAAACAAAATGGATAGAGCTGGTGCCAACTTCTTTAATGCGCTGAATGAAATCAAAGAAAAACTAGGTACCAATCCCGTTCCATTACAAATTCCTATTGGCAGTGAAACAGCCTTTAAAGGGGTAGTAGACCTGATTACCAATGAAGCGATCGTTTGGAACGAAAATGACTTAGGTATGACCTACCAAGTAATACCTATTCCCGAAGATTTGGTAGAAACGGTTGCAGAGTGGCGTCAAAACCTCATTGAGAGTGTAGCCAGTTATGACGAAGCATTAATGGAAAAATTCTTTGATCATCCAGATACCATTACACCAGATGAAATCAGAGCAGCCATTCGCAAAGCGGTTATCGACCTCTCTTTTTCCCCTGTCCTCTGCGGTTCTGCTTTTAAAAACAAGGGTGTTCAAGCACTCTTAGATGCAGCATGTGCCTACCTACCTTCTCCACTAGATCTACCTCCAGTAGAATGCACCCATCCAGATACGGGAGCAGTCATGCTTAGAAAGCCAGAGAACAGTGAACCCTTTACCGCACTAGCCTTTAAAATTGCAACTGATCCGTTTGTAGGCAGGCTAGCCTTTTTGCGTGTCTACTCAGGCAGCCTAGATGCTGGATCTTACGTTCACAACAATAGAACCGGCAAAAAAGAGCGCATTGCCCGTTTGATGCAAATGCATGCCAACAAACAAAATCCTATTAACGCAGTACAAGCAGGAGACATCTGTGCAGTAGTAGGCTTCAAAGAGATTAAAACCGGCGATACATTAACCAATGAAAAGCAAAAAGCCATATTAGAAGCCATCACCTTTCCAGAGCCGGTAATCGGGTACTCTATTGAGCCTAAAAAACAAGCAGACCAGGATAAATTAACCCTATCCATTGCCAAGCTCATGGAAGAAGACCCAACCTTACGCATGGAAACCAGCCATGAAACTGGGCAAACCATTCTAAAAGGCATGGGTGAGTTACACCTAGAAATTATTATTGACCGGCTTAAGCGCGAATTTAAACTTGAAATCAACCAAGGCGCACCACAAGTTGCCTATAAGGAAGCGCTTACCGCTACTGTAGAACACAAAGAAGTTTATAAGAAACAAACAGGTGGTAGGGGTAAATTTGCAGATATTGTTTTTGAGATAGGACCTAGAGAGCTTGTGGAGGGCGAACCCGTTAAGCCAGGATTGGAATTTGTGAATAAGATTGTTGGAGGGGTTATTCCCAAAGAGTTTATTCCAGCCATTCAAAAAGGATTTACAGCAGCTATGGAGAATGGACCACTGGCAAACTATCCTGTAGAATCGATGCGGGTTAAAATCTTTCATGGCTCCTATCATGACGTTGACTCAGATTCTTTATCTTTCGAATTAGCCGCCAGAGCTGGTTTTAGGGCTGCCGCGCAGAAGGCTTCTCCTGTACTTTTGGAACCCATTATGTCTGTAGAAGTAGCTACCCCTGACGAGTTTACAGGTCCGGTAACAGGAGATCTTAATAGAAGAAGAGGTATTATGAAAGGCATGCATGGAAAAGGCGGCGCACAAATTGTTAAAGCAGAGGTGCCATTAGCAGAGCTATTTGGCTATGTTACCGACCTTAGAACCATTACCTCAGGGAGGGCGTCTGCTTCATTAACTTTTTCGCATTATGAGCCAGTCCCTAAAAACTTAGCAGAAGCTGTTATCAACAAGGCAAAAGGCATAACGGTATAGTATTCTAAATATAGCAACCAAACATCATGAACCAAAAAATTCGAATCAAGCTTAAATCATTTGATGCTGCCCTCTTAGATAAATCGGCAGATAGCATTGTTAGGGCTGTAAAAGCTACCAAAACAGTAGTAAATGGTCCCATTCCACTTCCAGGTAAAAAAGAGGTATATACGGTACTACGTTCTCCACATGTAAATAAAAAGTCGCGCGAGCAATTTCAGCTTTGCACGCATAAAAGGTTGATCGACATTTATTCCAGCAGTTCAAAAGCGGTAGATGCATTAACCAAGCTAGAGCTGCCTAGTGGCGTAGAGGTTGAAATTAAAGTGTAAACCTTATATTGCAACCGCCGATAAAGAAATTTGGCACGCAGTAAAATTAAGCTATGGAAAAAATTACCCCAAAAGTAGATTTAGCGTTCAAAAAAATATTTGGTGTAGAAGAAAATAAGGATCTACTGATTGCCTTAATAAATGCGACTGTTGCACCGGAAGATCAAGTGGTGGATGTTACCCTATTGAACCCCTATAATCCAAAAAATTTTAGAACAGATAAACTATCTATATTAGATATTAAAGCAGTAGGAGAAACAGGAAAAAGATTTAATATAGAAATTCAAATCACAGATGAATCAGATTATGATAAGCGGGCTTTATATTACTGGGCCAAGTTGTATACAGAACAATTACAATCTGCTCATAGTTATGGTAGTTTGAATAAAGCAATAGGCATTCACATTCTTAATTTTATTTCTATCACAGATAATAAGAAGTATCATAATGTATTCCATATCACAGAAAAAGAGAGTGGACTGCCTGACTTTACCGATTTAGAATTGCACACCATAGAACTGAGTAAGTTCAGTAGCGACCCCAATGAAGATCTAAAAAGCTTATTGAGAAAGATACAAAACGGACTAGATATCTGGACCGCTTTTCTTACTAGAAACGATTTACTCAACAAAGACAATTTGCCTGAGTTGCTAAATAATAATAGCCTAAAAAAGGCTTTGTATGTCTTAGAGACGATGAATTTTACTGATGAGGAAAGGATGGCTTATGAAGACCACTTGAAGTGGCTCAGAATAGAAGCCAATACATTAGAAAAAGTTCAAAGGGAAGCAAAAGAACAAGGCATCCGAATAGGGGAAGAAAAAGGTAAACTAGAAGGCATCCAAATAGGGGAAGAAAAAGGTAAACTAGAAGGCAAGCTAGAAATAGCCAGACTACTTTTATCAGAAGGAGAATCGATAGAACGGGTTCTTCAGTTAACTGGTCTATCTCATTCTTATATTGCGCAACTCAAGTAGATCATTAGGACAGCACCCATGTCTATCCCCACTGTTTTAGTGACCGGTTCAGAAGGTCTGTTGGGTAGTGCATTACAAGCAACCTTTCCGACCTATTCCTTGCTTAGGCCGCTCTTTTGCAGTAAGTCCATGATGGATATTACTGATCCAGACCAAATAGAAGCCTACATCCAGACACATGCCATCCGATACATCATCAACTGTGCTGCCTATACAGATGTGCAGCGAGCAGAGCAAGCAGCCGAGCACTGTTTTAAAGTAAATAGCATAGGAGCAGGCCAGTTGGCGGCATTAGCTGCAAAACACCATGTTGTACTCTTTCATATCTCAACAGACTATGTTTTTGGCGCTACTACAGGGCGTCCATTAAAGCCAGACGACCCTACTGGTCCATGCAATACCTATGGCCGGTCCAAACTAGCCGGAGAGCAACAAATAGCTGCATATGCTGCCCAATTTTACATCATTCGAACAGCCTGGCTGTATGGCGAAACAGGGAATAATTTTTTTACAAAAATAGTGGCATTGGCCCAGAGCGGCCAGACCATTCAAATGGTTGATGACCAAATAGGTAGCCCCACCTATGTCTATGACCTAGCAACCGCCATTTGGAAGATCATTGAAAAAATAGACAACCATGGCCCAGCGCACTACCCACCCGGTATCTATCACTATACCAATGAGGGAGTAGCCAGTTGGTATGACTTTGCCCATGCTATTCTAACTACTGTGCCCAGTCGTTGCGCCTTAGTGCCCATTTCTTCCCCTGCAATAGCGCCTAAAAGACCCTACTACAGTGTATTAAGCAAGTCCTCCTTTCGAGCAGTATTTCAGATTAAAATCCCCCATTGGTTGGATAGTCTTGCCATCTGCTTGCAAAAATGGCAAGCCCTCGAAAGCTATTTCTGATGGCAATTTTGGTGTCGAAGCTAGTCTACGCTCCTCAAATACATCTAAGTATGCTCCGGTGCTCGACTGCGCTTCTCCTAAAAATTGCTCATCACAAATAGCTTTGGCAAGAAGGCTATTACAGCCAACTTTTGCTTTTAGCTATTATTTATTCTAAATTTAGACAATCTTTCTGGCATCTACTACACCCTTACGCCCCACAAAAAGGTACCACATCATGTAGGTTATAGGATGATCCACTAGAAGTACCAGGTTATTTAGGCGCCATGGTCGCCTTCAAATTACTTATTTTAACGCTTTTTTATGGCAAATGTTGTTGCAATTGTAGGAAGATCCAATGTGGGTAAGTCTACTTTTTTTAACAGATTAATCGAAGCAAGGAAAGCCATTATGGATGGATCTGTTCATACGACCCGTGACCGCCATTATGGTTATGCACAGTGGGGGGATAAATCCTTTACCGTTATAGATACCGGTGGTTATATGTGTGGTACAGACCATACCTTTGAACATGGCATTCGGGAGCAGATTGAACTCGCATTGGGTCAAGCCAATGTAGTACTCTTTATGGTGGACTGCATAGAAGGCCTAACCGATACAGATAAGGAATTTGCAACTATCTTACGCAAAATCAATAAGCCCGTTTTTGTAGTAGCCAATAAAGCCGAAAATGTACTGGCTGCAATGGTTGCACCCAGTTTCTATGCCTTAGGCTTTGGCACACCCTTTCCCATAGCTGCCATCAATGGTTCTGGAACCGGTGATTTGCTAGATGCTTTATTGCCTTACTTAAAAGAATCAGTCCCTGTTGATGCAACAGCAGATAAGCTGCCTAGGCTCACCATTTTAGGCCGGCCAAACGTAGGCAAGTCATCTTTTTTAAATGTGCTATTAGATGAAAATAGAAGCATGGTAAGCCCTGTCTCTGGCACCACGAGGGATGCGATAGATACGGAGTACAATCGTTATAATAAAAGGTTTATCCTTACCGATACAGCAGGCATACGCAAAAAGTCCAGGGTAAAAGATGCCATTGAATTTTATTCCGTGTTGCGTGCTGTAAAAGCGATGCAAGACGCTGACATCTGTGTCATCATGATAGACGCCCAGCATGGCATAGAAGCACAAGACATTTCGATTATTGCACTCGCACATCGGTATAAGAAAGGCATGGTATTGGTAGTCAACAAATGGGATTTGATCGATAAGGAAGCAACAACCGCTGACGCCTACAGAAAACATCTCTTGCGCAAGCTAGCTCCTTTAGACTATCTACCCATTCTCTTTGTTTCAACCATAAAGAAACAAAGAGTCTATCAAACCCTTGAAAAAGCACTTGCTGTTTATCAAAATAAAATAAAAAAAATTCCCACTTCTGAATTAAACAAAGTGATCTTACCCGTTATTGAAAGAAACCATCCACCCGCTGTAAAAGGCAAATATATTCAAATTAAATATTGCACACAGGTTAGTGGCAGTGCCCCCACATTTGCTTTCTTTTGCAACCATCCAGCCTATATTCAACCCAATTACAAAAGCTACTTGGTCAATCAACTTAGGGCTCATTTTAACTTCGAAGGCGTCCCTGTTCAAGTAGTCTTTAAGAAAAAATAGTCTGGTTGTATAGATTCGCTATTAAAAAACAGGGGATGGCTCCAACTCATTAACTTATTTTGTAAATTGCACACGATAAAGCAGTAGTAACGTTTCGAAAGAGGTCTATTAGACCTCTTTCGAAAAGGGTTTATTAGACCTCTTTCGAAAGCGATTTGTGGTGAGCAATTTTTAGGAGAAGCGCAGTCGCGCACCGCAGAATACTCAGATGTATTTGAGGAGCATAGACCAGCTTCGATACCAAAATTGCCATTAGAAATCGAATTTCGAAAGAGGTCTAATATCAAAATATACCAATATGCAAATCAATAAGAACTACATGATCGGCTTATTAGCCTTAACCTCCATGGGTATTTTATATTATGGTTTTTTATTCCTGAAAGGCCACAATATATTTTCTAAATACAACGATTATCGGGTTTCTTATCCTGTGAATAAGAACCTATATGTTTCTGCCCCTGTGAAACTAAAAGGCCATATAATAGGGATGGTTACCAAAGTAGAAATTAAGCCTAAACAAAATTACAGTACATTGGTGACCATTGAAGTAGACAAGCAATTTCCTTTGACCCATACCAGTAAAGTTTTATTGAACAATGCAGGTATGATGGAAGGCAACGCTTTAGAAATTGAGCTGCACAAAGGCCGTCCTATTAGCAAGCATGATATTATCACGGGCCAACTCCATCCAGATTTTAATGATATTGATCTTAAAGCGATGACCACACAAGTGGCAACGGTTACACAAAACCTTATCAAGACAACAGAGGGAGTGAATGCCATTCTGGTCAATCTTGAAAAAACCAGTTCCACCTTAAACACTGCTATTCACGGCCTCGAGCACAACATAAATGCCATTGCACAAAATATCATTACCATTTCTTCGGTATTGGCAGATTCCAAAAAGGGTATTCCAGCCATATTGCCTACAATGCACAGCCTGCTTTTAGAAGTAAAATCTATTCCTTTTCAGGATATTACTTGTAGAGTTACCAACATGTTGCAAGAGATAGAAAAATTGATAGCGCATACCTGCAGCAATCATGGAAGCTTTGGGCTATTCATACATGATCCAGCACTCTATCATAACCTCAATGATAGCGTAGCCAACTTGAACGCATTAATTTGTGATTTAAAGAGCCGGCCATCACGCTTTCTAAAGCTAGGATTTTCTTTTTTGGAGTTAAACTTAAATAAGCAAAAAAAACTAACCAATCGTTAAACCAGCTATTCGATCACTATTTTTATTTCAAAAGCCTAGTCCTATTCTGGCAAAAACCCACCCGCTTGCATATGCCAAAGTTTGGAAAAATGTCCTTTTTGCGCTAAAAGTTCTGACACTGTACCATCTTCAACAATTTTCCCCTTATCAAAAACCAAAATCCGATCCATATAGTTTAAGGTAGATAAGCGGTGTGCAATCACCAGTGTAGTGGCATGCTCCATCACGCTTTTCAAGCTCGTTTGAATAAACTTTTCTGTAATGGAGTCCAACGCAGAAGTAGCTTCGTCCATAATAAGAATAGGCGCATCTTTTAAAATAGCACGTGCAATCGCAATACGTTGCCGTTGGCCTCCTGAGAGCTTTACACCACGCTCTCCCACCATCGTTTGGAGCCCCTTATCGAGCTGTTCTATAAAATCCATACAATGGGCCAATTTCGCTGCTTCCACCACTTCTGCTACTGTGGCATCCAAACGTCCATATTGGATGTTTTCAAAAATCGTACGGTGGAAAAGCAAGGGATCCTGCGGAATCATAGCAATCTGGCTATGCAAAGATGCTTGTGTGACTTTTGAGATATCCTGACCATCAATAGCTATCTTTCCACCATCTAGGTTATACAAACGCAATATCAGATGGACAAAAGTAGTCTTTCCTGAGCCAGACAAACCGACCAAACCAACCCTTTCCCCCCCCTTAACCTGAACAGAAATTTGGCTAAAGACCCTAGATAGTGGTTTATAATGAAACGTAACCTTATCCAAACAAATGGCCCCTTCCTGAACCATTAGCTCAGTTGCATCAGGGTGATTGCAGATCTCATGTGGCTCACTTAAAAGAGAAAGCGCTGCTTTAGAAACCCCCACTTCCTTAGCAATTTGCGTGATATGCAAAGAGCTATGCCAAATCAACCCCATAAGGTTAAAGAAAGTCATGGTAATAAGCGAACAATCCCCTATGGTAATCCAACTGTTATTCCACGCATATACCAATGTCAAGAAGGTAATAATCAGAAATAGCAAAGTAAGCAATCCCTTATAAAAGCTAGCTTTTTCAATAGCCCAAGAAGCCTTTTCAGATTTTTTTATTTCATCTATTTGGTATCTATTCAAATATTTTAGTTCATAGGCCATACGGGCAAACAGCCGCACCGCCAACATACAGCCCAGACTATCTACAATTTGGCCATCCAATGCAGAGATCGCTTCTGCATGTATTTTAGCGGTTTGGTTGATATTACCAATATTCAAAATGGTTAAGATCACAAAGGTAGCTACAAAAACAAACAATATCAGACCAAAAACAGTACTTACCTGAAAGACCAGCCCCAATGAAATACAAAAAGTAAGCATGGTGCAGCAAAAATTACCGATTAAAATATCTAAAATATGTTCACACGCGCGGGGTAATTCTGCAATTTTATTGGCCAATCCTCCTGTAAAATGGTCAGAAAAATAGCCATGCGATTGCCTTTGGGTATAGGCAATTACACTTTCTCGAATAGCTTTTCGAAAGCCAGGCCAAACATAAATAGATACAACACCATAAGCTCTAATGGAAATTTCCATAAGCAGCCAAGATGTTAACAACCCCACCAACGGAAAAGCCAGTGCACGAAAAGGCGTATCGATAGCTGGTTGAAGCTGTACAAGCCTATTGATTAATATTTTAACAAAGTAAGGACATAATGCCTCATGCAGTGGCCAAAATATAATGGCAAAGAACATAAAACCGAAACCGACTGGTTGCCGTTTTACGAAATAGAAGATAAAAGCGAAAAGGGTTCGGGGTAAAGCGTTTATTTCTTTAGCCATTGTAATAATTTTATGGTTCCCTAGTAGCCAAAAGGGATGCGCATGCTACTTTTATGGAAACCATATATTAAAATGAATATCGTTAAACGCATCACGAAAGCAAGGCAGCAGATTCATCTTATGGCTATACATAATTTTTTTACACAACACACCTCTTGGTTTTTTTTTCAAAAAGTACTATTATATAGAAGCTCAACAAGCAATTTAAACCTTTTAAAGGATAAGATATAAAAAGATCAAAGATATTACCCATATAAATAACCCACAAATAAGAAGATATGTTCTTAAACATTGGTACCATGTGTACAGTATTGTTGTTATTCCTCAATTGTAACTGCCTACGGTTAGGAAAAAAAGAGGAAACAAGAAAGGTTCCAGTAGTGCCAATAGCACCATCGACTTCCCCTTATAAAGGTGCTAACGCGCCGCCGCTTCCTTCTACACAAGTTGCCCTCCCTCCTACTTATGAAAAAGCTATCGAACCACCTCCTTCTTATGAAGAAGCCATGGCAGACCAAAACTACCCTTAGCAAAAATAAAGGAACCAATCAACGCAGTTGCCTACACATGTAAAGGCAGATTTTCCACCTTTAAGCATAGGTTTGCAGTGATTTTTTAACCAGCCCATCTATAGCTATATAAAGGCATTAAAGCAAAAAAATATTGATCATGAGTATCTTTTAAAAAAGAGAAAAAATGATTATATTTAGAGTCTGTTTGCTAAGGTGCCTATATTAAATTATTAAAAAAAAAGTATCTTCCATCATGTCTTTACAAAGGATACTATATGTTGCAAGTGAAATATCTCCTTTTTTGGAGACCTCTCTTGTATCAAATTGTGTACGCAAGCTACCTGAAGCCATGCAAAGCAAACAGATTGATGTACGGATTGTAGTGCCTAAGTTTGGTACCATTAACGACCGTATGAATAGGTTACACGAAGTATTGCGTTTGTCAGGCTCTATTGTTTCCATAAATGATGCAGACCATTCTATTTCTGTAAAAGTAAGTACCATACCCAGCACACGGCTACAGGTTTATTTTGTAGACAACGATGATCTATTTGGGCGCAGGAGGTCGGTTTTTGAAGACCACAACAATAATTTTTTTGAAGACAACGACCTGCGTATGATTTTTTTCTGCACAGGTGTAATGGAAACGCTTAAAAAATTAGAGTGGGAAGCAGACATTGTACATTGTCATGATTGGATAACTGGTCTTATACCTATTTTTTGGAGGAAGCTCTATCAGGACCATCCACTGTTTAGAAAAGCCAAGTTGGTTTTTACCATTTATAATAATGCCTTTTCGCATCATTTTCCTTGTCTGGCAGAAAAAATAGTAAAGGCAGGAATTGCCCAAGAAGATGTAGTATGGTTAACCCCTGGTGGTTTTCGCAACATCATTCAGCTTGCTATGGACCATTCGGATCTGGTATTACGCGGCGAACCACTTGATGCAGTTGAGTTCGAAGATTTATTCAAAGAAAACGAGCTGCCATGGGTTGAAAACGACGATCAATATCACGAAGGATACTGGGCCGTTTACAACCGACTGCTCTCTGCTACATAACGGATCCGCATATTACTTACTGGCCCCACTACACAAATCGTATCTATTCGCGCCTGTGGCTGGGTCCCCTTATCTCCTTCGATAAAAAGTCTGGCCCGATAGTAAATAGCTGAATCGATATCTTTTTCAGCGGGAAAATCGTGAACTCAGCCCGCAAGCGGGCTTCAAACAGACGATTTTCTAATCCGCTGAAAAAGATATCGCTCAGGTGTTCGTGTTTTACTAGAGCGCCATTTTTTTATCGAAGGAGACGCGGCGGCTGGTAATGGATTAGCCACTTGCTTTTTCAGCCAAACGTAGCCATAGTGATGCATGGATACCATTTTTCTATCGGCGGACATAAGCTGGAGTGGTGTATCCATTCACGCCTGTGGCTGGGCCCCTTATCTCCTTCGATAAAAAGTCTGGCCCGATAGTAAATAGATGAATCGATATGTTTTTTAGCGGGAAAATCGTAAACTCAGCCCGCAAGCGGGCTTCAAACAGACGATTTTCTAATCCGCTAAAAAACATATCGCTCAGCTGTTAGTGTTTTACTAGAGCGCCATTTTTTATCGAAGGAGACGCCGGACGGGTACTTGGTCAACTATTTGCTTTTTCAGAAAAACGTAATCACAGTGATGAATGGATACTCACGAAAAGCTAGAAAAAACGTATTTTCTGCCACAGTGGTGAATAGATGCATTTGTTATTCTGAATAAAACGTTAAATAGTTTACTAATGTTCTTTAAAAAGTTAGTATTGGACTGGTCAAGATTTTGCCTGAAAGAAGTATAGAAAGACCCGAATCTCTAGCCTAAATAGACTACAAGAAATATCACTTAATCCTTAACTTGACGCATATGGTTTAGTGAACACTTCCGATTCAGCAATGGAATAATCTCCTAGCCACTCTTTCATTCTAACAATAATGAACCGAGAGGCTAAATAAAATCTAAGTGGACTACCTAGACTTAGTATTAACATATATAATCCTTGATAGTAATAACCGGTTAGTTGAGTATGTAAAAAATTCCCTCCATATATGGTAGTATACTGGACTGAATAATTCGGACAAAAATTTTTCACTTTATTTTCGTATCTGTTCAACACTATGGCCATAGTGATAAAATGCCCCTGTAAAAAGTTTCGAAATAGAAGCCACCCCTTGCAGATGATTGGGAAAAACAGATTCCTTTGAAGCCCGCGTAGCGGGCGACTTCTGTTTTTCCATCTGTAAGGGGTGGGTTCCGGAACTTTTTGCCGAGGGCTTGATTTTTTGTCCACTTTTTTATCAAGAAAAAAGTGGAATACAATTCATTATTAACCAGTGACGTGAATAGATACGGAGTGGTAGTTGGGTTTTATGCAGTTGGCATGGTAAGCATGCTGCTTGCTGCTTTTAATGCAGCTGATATACCTGCAGGATTATTGCCTTTTGCAGTGGCAAAAAAAGGTTGACCGCCTCCCTTGCCTCCAATAAGCGGCGCAATGGATTGCATCATCTCATGGGCGTTGTATTGTTCTAATCGCTCTGATACCATCAACATCAGGTGGGCCTGCTGTTCAAAGGTAGTAGCCAACAGTATAACTATTTTTTTATATTGGTTTTTATAGTGCCTTGCAATCTGTTGCAGTGCATGGGGATGGGGCAACTCCACAGCTTGTACCACCAGATAAACATCACCAACCTGTTCCAATTGGAGTGCCTTCGTGGCCTCTTCTATAGCTCTGGCCTGGTAGGCCATTAATTGCTTCTGTAGCTGTTTTTTTTCATGGACCAGCTTGTCTACTGCCTGCACCAAATCTTTAGGCTGTTTGAGTAATGCAGCTATACTGGTTAAAGTAGTAGATTGTTGGGTTACAAACTGGTGGGCACTACTAGCCGTTAACGCTTCTATTCTGCGTATGCCGCTACCTATAGCGGTTTCATGGATGATCTTAAAAAAACCAATTTGTCCTGTAAAAGGCAAATGGGTACCCCCACAAAGCTCTATAGAGTAAGCTGGGTCAAAAGTAATCACCCGTACTGCCGCACCATATTTTTCACCAAATAGCGCCGCTGCACCCATCGCTTTGGCTGCTTCGAGTGGCACATCACGTTGTTCTATACAGGCAATATTTTCCCTAACCTTTTGATTGACAATAGCTTCCACCGCTTCTATTTGTGCAACAGACAACTTAGTAGGATGGGCAAAATCAAATCGCAATAGGCTTGGTGTTACCAAAGAACCCTTTTGGACCACATGGTCCCCAATCACCTGTTTTAAAGCAGCCTGAAGCAGATGTGTGGCAGTATGGTTAGCCGTTGCCAAAGTACGTTTGACCGGATCCACACGCGCCTCTATAGGCGCTTTCAGATCAGCAGGCAACCGTTGAACGGTATGCACGATTAGCCCATGTTCTTTTTGTACATCTGACACCTCAATGGCCTGGTCACCAGATAGATCCGAAAGAGGTCTAATTATCCCTGCATCCGCTACTTGCCCTCCCCCTTCTGGATAAAAAGGAGTTGCTTCCAATACCAATTGGTAAGCAGTTCCCTGTTTGTTGGTAATGGTGCGCCATTGTACAATAGAGGTGGTTACAACCAATTGATCATAGCCTACAAAACGGGGTTGAACCGCTGTGTTGACCAGTTGCCAATCTCCTTGGCTGACGGCAGCATCTTTTTGAGAGCGTCTTTTTTGTTCTTGGAGTGCCTCTTGGAACCCCACTTCATCTATCATGAGTCCCTTCTCTTTAGCCATCAATAGGGTAAGGTCTAAAGGAAAGCCATAGGTATCATAGAGTTCAAAGGCTACACGGCCATCTATGACTCCTTGATGGATCTTACTTGGGTCAAGCTGATTAAAGAGCTGCAACCCAGTAGCCAATGTCTTTAAAAAAGCAGTTTCTTCAGCTTGAATGCATTGTGCAATATAGTGTTGTTGCGCAGTCAGATTTGGATAGACTCCTTCCATTTGTGCCACCAAGACAGGAACCAATTGGTGCATAAAAGGGGTTTGTATGGCCAAATGGCTATATCCATAGCGAATGGCCCTACGTAAAATACGGCGTATCACATAACCCGCTTTGACATTCCCAGGGGCTTGTCCATCCGCAATGGCAAAGGCTACTGCGCGGAGGTGGTCGGCGATCACGCGCATGGCTATTGAATTCGGAAGAGGTCTATTAGCTTCATTTTGGTCGTAGGCTTTACCAGAAATCTCTTCTATTTTTGCTATCAGGGGCGTAAAAATATCGGTGTCATAGTTGGATGTTTTGCCTTGCAATACCATTGCCAACCGTTCAAAGCCCATACCGGTATCGATATGTTTATGCGGCAGGTCAACCAATTTACCAGAAGCCTGTCGGTTGTATTGCATAAATACTAGGTTCCAGATTTCTATGACCTGGGGGTGGTCTTTGTTTACCAATTGGGCAGCCGGTAGCGCTTCGCGTTCGGCATCCGAACGAATATCTATATGGATCTCAGAAGAAGGCCCACAAGGCCCCTGTTCACCCATTTCCCAGAAATTATCTTTCTTGCCACAGGAAAGGATATGGGTTGCAGGAAGGTATTTTGTCCAAATAGCCGCAGCTTCATTGTCTTGTTCCAAGCCATCCTGCTGATCCCCTCCAAATATGGTCACATAGATACGCTCCTTAGGCAGCTGATAGACCTCTGTGAGCAATTCCCATGCCCAGGCTATGGCCTCTTCTTTAAAATAGTCCCCAAAGGACCAATTGCCCAACATTTCAAAGAAAGTATGGTGGTAGGTATCCACCCCCACCTCTTCCAGGTCATTGTGTTTACCAGATACACGCAAACAAGGCTGTACGGTAACCACACGCGGCGTAGCAATCGGTTGATTGCCTAGAATGATATCCTTAAAGGGATTCATACCCGCATTCACAAAAAGCAAAGAAGGATCCTCTTTGCCTACAATAGGCACTCTGGGTTGATGCCCGTGCCCTTTTTGTATAAAAAACTGGAGAAATTTTTCTCTTATAAGTTTGGATTGCATTGATAACTTACGGGAAATAAGGGCTTGATTGTGGAAATAGCTATATGATCACCATATAGGATAGAATGGCTGCTTGAGTCAGATCCATCTTGCTTACAAGTCATAGAGCGCAGCCTCGAGACTCACTAAAATAGAAGCAACCAATAAGGTTAGAAACCTAGTTGTATCATTTAATACAATTTACAAAAGAATAATATCTTATTGTGTTTAGCTTAATATAAAAAAAATGGGAGCCAGCAAAAGCTAGCCCCCATTTTGGAACACTTAATCTAAAAAGATAGAATAAAAACCAAAAGATTTTACTTCCCTTCTTTATTATGATAATTTTTCCTTACTTCATCAAGATTTGAATAATAAGCTTCAGAAAGCCCCTGTACATCAGGGAGCTCAGCTATATAATTTACTTTCTGATTAAGAGGTCTCTCAATAAGAGGTTCCACACGAGCTGCAATAACACCTTTAAGTGCTTTGCAATCACTTATGAAACATTGACGAACTTGCTCAATTTGAAAACCTGTAGCAGCCTTTTCAAGGTCGTGATAAGAAACAGAAGCACTATTATTCTTTATCTTTAGTTGCTCATCAAATTTATGAATAGCTGCGGCGATCAATTTAGTATTTTGAGTAGGAGCATAGGTCCCTGATTTAGATACCAGAATTGCATAGCTTGATGCCGCTTGAATGAAGGCAGTTACATTATCTACAATATTTTTTGCTGATCCATCGCTAGTATCAGTAAGGAATGATGCTGATTGGATATTCTTAGCAAGGCCAATGCAGACTCGCTGCTCAAAAGTCAAATCTGCCCCTAGTGCTTGTGAATTCTGATCCAGCTTCGCCAATTCGCCAATTTTTTGCAACAATTGAGCTGGGCTTCCAGTAGTTATTTGATTGCTCGAGAAAACACTCAAAATATTCTCCAACAACTGCACGGATTGACTACTTTGACCCAGTGTTCCTGGCTTACCCTGAACTACAACTGCTCCAGTTGAATCCTTTACATCCTGTGTTGCTGGTACAGCGCCGAAGCCACTATTTGCTGGCTTATCAGGGAATATACCATTTAGTAGGTTATCCTCAAGGCGACTAACATCAGGAATAACAAATAACTCTTTTAGTTCATTATTCGAATTAATATGTTTACCCAAACAATCAGCAAAATAACCTAACTCTTTCTGAGATGCATCTATCCAATACTGGTATTTTTCATTATCGGTAGTAACCTTTACAGTGTCGTCTGCGTGAGAAGAAGGTTCTAGGAGAACGCAATCTCCCTTCGAATTCCCCTTAAAAATCGAAAAGAAAAGCTGACCAAAACTTATATTCTCTTTCACTATAGCAGCTTGTGAGTTAAATCCAGAGTTATTAGTAGGGGTAGCAATCGTTTCAAAGCAGTCATTTGGTACAATATCCGTATCGGTACCAGCAACATGCTTGAACTTTTGCTTCAATACATTATCAGCACCATTCATGTGATTAGCAATAGCGACAACTGGAAGCATAGTATCTTGATTCTCACCACCTTCTACTTTCCATGTTAGTATAGCAGCCCCTCTTTTATTTAAAACATCACCTGCACGAGCATTGTCTAGATCCGGTTTAGGAAACTCTTCTGGTTTAAACTTAACCCACAACTTGGATAATGTCGGCTTGTTGAATAAGATAGGAACTTCAGGATAAGAACTGCCTTGTCTACTTCTACCATTCAACAACCTAACAAATCTAGGACCTTTAAGGAGTTCATGTTTTTTTGTTGGATTATCTGCAAATTCTTTAGAAGACACAAAAATTTCATTTGCACTTTTCATTAATGCATCGACTTTTTCGATTAAAAAACTCAAGCTATCCTGTGGCATACAACTGGTAATTTTTTTCACCATATCCGAATAAATACCATGTAGCCCCCCCCAGTGTACAGGAATTTCTCGGATAGACAGAGCATATGCATAAGGATATTTAGCATAGGCCTTCTTCTTAACAAGCTCCTGTAGAGCAGCAAAAGCACTCTTCAAGCCCTTAGGATAAGCCAATGCGGCAACATTCTCATCATGGAGACTAATCAATAGACCCTTAGCTTTTTCAGCCATCTCCTTATTATCCTTGCCTTTAAAGTCAACTAGATCATAAGACAATGGTTTTTTCTCACCTGCTAAGTGACTTAAACCTGAACAATTGATAAGGGCCCTTTTAAACGCTTGAACTGCCTCTGCAAGATGCGAACTAAGCTTTTGACCAGTATTATCAGCTTCCTCTTGTTTGCCTGCAGGCTTAGAAGTATCACCTTCTAACATACTCGGATCGTCCTTAACCCCAGAGTCAGGGTCACCACTCTTACATTTACCAGCAGTAAACAATGCTCCAGCCAAGAGCAGGCTGGATAAAGAAGGAATTTTATCTCCAATTTTTTTATAAACCATTTTTACTCAATTTATTGATTAAGAAACTACTTATTAAGTTAACTATTTTTAACCGTTAAAACACTTAACGATACACTGCTACAATGGGCTTTTACACAAAAATAACATATAACCAAACACCATCCAAATATACCACCTTAGCTGCAGTTACCTACACACCTATTGGTAGCTTTGTAGGAAGCCTTTAAATTTGCTACAATAATAACATAAAAAAAAATAACATGCAACTATTTATTACATTTTTTGTTTTAAATAATGGGCGGTATGGTTCCCATCTTCTTGGATCAATGCCTCTGGCGTGCCGGTAAATACGACTTTACCGCCTTGCTTGCCCCCATCAGGGCCCATATCAATAAGCCAATCTGCACTTTTCATTACATCGGTATTGTGTTCAATAACGACTACGGTATGGCCTTGATGGATTAAAGCATGCATCGCCTTTAACAACTGCGCTACGTCATGCATATGGAGCCCAGTAGTGGGCTCATCAAATATAAACAATATGGATTGATCTGCCAGCTCTTTTTCTAAATAATAGGCCAACTTAAGCCGCTGCCCCTCTCCGCCACTTAATGAACTGGAAGATTGACCCAATTGTATATAGCCCAATCCTACTTGTTGCAATACCTTTAACTTATGTAAAATAACAGGATGGCCGCGAAAAAATACCAACGCCTCGTCTACAGTCATGCTGAGTACTTGGGCTATGTTCTTGCCAGAATAGGTGACATCGGCTATCTCTGCCTTAAAGCGGCTTCCCTTGCAGCCTTCACAGGGCAGATAAATATCTGCCATAAACTGCATTTCTATCTTGCACTGACCCTCACCGCGACAAATGGGACATTGGCCTTTTTCTGAGTTAAAAGAAAAGTGACCGGTCTGGTAATGGCGGGAACGGGCTAGATCGGTTTGGGCAAAAAGCTCTCGAATAGGATCATAAATGGCTAAATAGGTGGCTGGATTGGAACGGGAAGATTTTCCTAACGGGTTTTGATGGACCAGCTCTACGGCGCAAATACAACTGAGGTCACCCTCGAGCAGCGTAGCGGCAGCAACGGGTAACCCTAAAACGGCTGAGGGCTTGGTCAACTGTTGCACCAAGGCGGGATAAAAGACTTCTTTGATTAAAGTGGACTTGCCGGATCCGCTGACTCCTGTGACAACAGTTAATACATTGAGCGGAATGGTAACGGAAACTTGCTGGAGGTTGTGGAGGCTAGCTTCTTTAATACGCAAACTATGGCGCCAAGAACGTCTGCGGTTGGGCCATGCAACGGAAGCGGTGCCATTAAGATATTGTGCTGTATGGGTAGTAGTTCGCAACAATGATGGAAAGGTTCCCTGAAAGACCAATCTACCACCACCAGCACCTGCTTGGGGCCCTATCTCAATAAGTAAATCAGCAGCACGCATGACCAATTCTTCATGCTCTACAACAATAACGGTATTGCCCTGGTTTTTTAAATCTAAGAGGAGCTGCACCAATCGATCGGTATCACGGGGATGGAGCCCAATGGTAGGTTCATCCAAAATATAAATGGTGCCAAAAAGGGGGCTCCCTAAGGCAGTGGCCAATTTAATCCGTTGATGCTCACCGCCAGATAAGGTGGTAACAGGCCTACTAAGGGTTAAATAGCCCAATCCTACCTGGACCAGGTAACGAAGCCTGTTTTTAATTTCTACTAGAATTCTTTGGGCAATAGCTGCCTGCCGGGCTGTAAGGGATAATTGATCAAAAAAAGGAATGAGATCCTGAATGGGCATCAACAATAGGTCAATGATAGAATGGTGGTCTATTTTAATATAATGGGCATCTGAACGCACACGGCTGCCCCGACAAGCAGGACATGGGGTTTTACCCCGGTAACGGGATAGCAAAACCCGATATTGTATTTTATCAGTTTGACTGGCGCAAAAATCAAAAAATCGATCAATGCCTATAAAATCGCCACTGCCCTGCCATAAAAGTTTTTGCTGGTCGGGAGTCAAGCTACTATAGGGGACATCAATGGGGAAATGAAAGGTTTTATGTGCAGCCAAAAGAGGGGCCAACCACCTAGACATAGTAGGTCCATTCCAAGGGGCTATAGCGCCTTCTATTATAGAAAGTGCTGGATTGGGTACTACTTTATGGGGATCTATGCCAATCAGCTTGCCTAACCCTGAACAGGCTTTACAAGCACCATGGGGGGTATTAAAACTAAAAAAAGAAACGGTAGGCAAGGCAAACTGCATGCCATCTAGCTCAAATCGATCTGAAAAAGACTGCTGGCCTAACCCAACCAGCTCTACAACAGCATGGCCCATCCCTTCAAAAAAGGCTACTTGAACAGAATCGGCTATTCTATATTGGTTGTCCCGGTCTTCTTTTTTTACTATAATGCGGTCTACCAATCCATAAATAGGCTGGTCTAAGGACAACACTGCTTTGCCGGCTAATAGCTCCTCGATATAAAAGAGAACGCCGCCCTGCATGACTCTGGTAAACCCTTTGCCCTGCTCAACTTTTAACTTCTGTCTTAAAGCCTCTTGATCGGCTACTGTTATGGGATAAAGGATCAATGTCTTAGTGCCATCCGCCTGTTGTTGAATGTAATCCACTACATCAGAAACGCTATGTTTTGTTACTTGTTGCCCACTGATCGGAGAATAGGTGGTACCGATGCGGGCATAGAGCAGATGGAGATAGTCACAAAGCTCTGTGAGCGTACCTACCGTAGAGCGGGGATTTTTGTTGGCAACATTTTGCTGAATGGCAATAGCTGGAGAAAGGCCTTGAATAGAATCGACCGCGGGCTTTTCCATTTTACCTAGAAACTGCCGCGCATAGGCGCTGACACTCTCTATATACATACGCTGGGCTTCTACAAAAAGGGTATCTAAAATCAAAGAAGACTTTCCAGAACCAGATAACCCAGTCACTACTACCAGCTGATTGCGTGGAATGGCTACATTGATGTTTTTAAGGTTGTGCATTTTAGCACCCCTTATAATAATAAAATCTTTGGGATTGAGGCTATCTAAGTTTAAAAAGTGCATGAATGTTATCTCCTACTATTTTTTTAGTGCATCCCTTATCTCTATCAAAAGCTTTTCAGTAACGGTAGGAACTTCAGCTTTTGCCTCTGATTTTTTCAGTCTATGTATGAGCCGTATCATGGCAAATATGATCAAGCTAATTACTAAAAAGTTGAGCACAGCTGCAACAAAATGGCCAATTTTAATACCAGGACCAATTTGTATGGATTGCCAATTCCGCTCGGTTATCAATAATGGATTGATCATAGGCATAACCAAATCTTCTACTATAGAAGTAACAATCTTACCAAATGCACCACCCATAATAACCCCTACAGATAAATCTACTACATTGCCCCTCATAGCAAATTTTTTAAATTCTTTTATAAAGCTCATGACCCGATTACAATTAGTGTGATTATGTCACTTTCAACCAACTAGATGGAATATAGTGGTATTGCATCATAGATACAACATTAGACCTTTTTCAAAACCCATTTCATAATAGCCATGCTGGTATCGAAGCTGGTCTATGCTCACTTAAATCATAAACTAGACATATTCTTTTTCCAAAAGTGTAAGATAGGGTTGAAAGCGATAGATTTTATTCCTTTTATACACGGTTTCTTCCACTAGAATACCCAATGCGACAAATGGCTTAAATATATTACTGATTGTGTTGTATGCTTTATCTGTAGCTTGGCTCATTTCAACAATCGTAGTAATAGGTTGTATAAACAAAAAGTTTAAAACAGTAGCTGCTGTTTCTCTGATTTTTACAAATCTTGCATCTTGTTGAATAGTCTTTTGTAAGCTGATTTCCAATTGCTCTATTGCCTTGGCTCTTGTATAGCCATCTCTGGCACTATCTCTTATAGCTTTTAAATAAAAGACCATCCAACCTTCAAAATCACCAGCTGTTCGCACTCGATCTAACTTTTGGTAGTAGTCCAAATGGTATTTTTTAAAATAATAGGAAGGATAGAGAATAGGTAAATGTAGGAGATCTTGATCCATTAACATCAATACAATCAATAATCTTCCTATTCGTCCATTTCCATCTAAAAAGGGGTGAATCATTTCAAATTGTACATGAACCAACCCTGCTTTAATAAGCGCTGGTATGCCATCGACTTCATGGATATACGCTTCTAACGCAGCCATAAGATTGGGCACTTCTGAGGCAATTGGTGGAATCAGACTGCCAACCTGTACTGCTTGCTTACGGTAGCAACCTGGAGCAGCTTTATCTCCCTCTCCGTTGGAGAGCAGCAGCCTATGTGCAGCCAAAATAACCCGAGTAGCCAACGGGAACCCTTCCTTGGTTAACATCGTTAATGCCTTATCCAAAGCTTTGGTATAGTTCAGCACAAGTTGAACATTCTTGTCTGGCTGTGATGGATTTAAAGAATGGGTTAAGACATCTATAAATGTAGTATGAATCCCCTCAATAGCAGAAGACAAGAGTGCCTCCTTGATGACATAAGCTTTTATAAATCGATTGATATCGGGCAAACGCTGACTCATTTCATTGAGTTGCCCTAAGGCAAAACTAGCCTCCCCATATAACACCATGATAGCTGCATCAAATGTTAGGGGCGGATCTTTAGGTGGCAATGGATGGGGCATAAAATAATCTAGGCCGCCCAATGACTGATATATACCTATTGTGCGCATGATCTTTGTTGCTTGGGTAATTTGGCTAAATAACTTATTCAGTATAGAGCGGTATCTTGAAATAAATGGTGCAAAATAATGAATTTATTTCAGCTTAACCTGCTATTTTGAAATATGGGTAGTCCATATACCTCCCCGTGTATGACTGGCGATAAGAGATTGGGCGCGCAGTAAAGGTATTGAACGTGCACTCAATGGCGCGGGCTTAAGAGATAAATATTATTGACTATTAAATAGAACAGCATTTTTTACATGGAGTATTGGTATACGCAGCACTTATGGCCACCGATAAAAGATTTGGCGCGCAGTAAAGGCAATGAAACAATCTATTGTTCAGCGGGAAAAACAGAACTTGCCCACTTCGTGGGCTGCAAACAGGCTGTTTTTCTAATCCGCTGAACAATAGATTGTTTAAAGACTTCCGCTTTACTGAAGCGCCGCATTCCTTTATCGGCGGCCACAATAGCTTTTCTTATCATTACCAGCCCCGCGTCTCCTTCGATAAAAAATGGCGCTCTAGTAAAACGCTAACAGTTGAGCGATATCTTTTTCAGCGGATTAGAAAATCGTCTGTTTGAAGCCCGCTTGCGGGCTGAGTTCACGATTTTCCCGCTGAAAAAGATATCGATTCAGCTATTTACTATCGGGCCAGACTTTTTATCGAAGGAGATAAGGGGCACAGACACAAGCGTGAATAGATACTTATAATCAGGTAAAAATAAGACAAATTCCTTAAGTTAACGCCATTGAACGTGCACTTACTAGCAATTGCCTTTTATAAAATTTTTAACTATTGTTGAAACATAATAGTCAAAAATAAAAAATGAAAAGTCGCATACAATATTTCTATAAAGCCACCTTATTGTGTCTCGTAACATGTATGGGAGCTAGGTGTGCAGTTGGCACTAATCATATTGATAAGCAGCAGGATGCACAAAGTGAAACTCATAGTAACGAAGAGAAGCTACAGGAACTACAATCAACAATCGTAGAGTGTTTCAAAGAAAAAGAAGATCAGCAGTGGCGTCAAGTAGCAGAGAAGTTTTTCGAAAGCAATAAAGAGTTTTTAATAGAACTATATAATAAGTGCAATCAGAAGCGCAACGAGCGGCGGCAAGCTGATGATTCATATGTTAACAACATAGAAGAACCGGTTAAATGCCAAGTTAAACTAGTTGAGATACTTTGGCAATATTTTGCTAAGTGGATACGACAACCAGGAAGCTTAGAGGGATTTCCAGAGGAAATGCAAGAAGATCTCCTAACAATATTTCCTCTGGAAATGCCAGAGAAAGACCGTGAAGAAGTGCGTAAGAAGGCCAAAAAGACAATGCTAAACAAAGCCATAGACAGAATGATGAAAAAAATTCAATAGAAAATCGATCCGAACTACACGTCAGCCAGGCTGACTTTCTGATCAACATAGAATCAATTAGAACATATGGATTTACTCCTCCCACTCTTCCTGGCTATATTGAGCAGTTAACATAATCACTCCAGCCTGCTTATGAAGCAGGTCATAAGTAGCGTAAGCCGCTACAACCGATTTCTCTGAAAAGGCAACACCGCATTCCACTACTTCATCTATATAAGGGTAATTCAATAACTCCATATGGTAGGCTTGGGCTTGAATTTGTTGTAGTGCAAGCTTTGCTACATTCTTCCCCCAAAAGCACTTTCTCTATTGGAGCGTATGTAGTATCGATCACTGATGCTAGCTAACATAGCTAAGACAAAACCATCGAATTATTGTATCTATTCATGCCTCTGGCTGGCCGCCTTATCTCCTTCGATAAAAAGTCTGGCCCGATAGTAAATAGCTGAATCGATATATTTTTCAGCGGGAAAATCGTGAACTCAGCCCGCAAGCGGGCTTCAAACAGACGATTTTCTAATCCGCTGAAAAAGATATCGCTCAGGAGTTAGTGTTTTACTAGACCTCTTGCAAACCTATTTCTAATGGCAATTTTGGTGTCGAAGCTTGTCTATGCTCCTCAAATACATTAAGTATTCTGCGGTGCTCGACTACACTTCTCCTAAAAATTGCTCATCACAAAGTAGGTTTTGCAAGAGGTCTACTAGAGCGCCATTTTTTTATCGCAGGAGACGCGGCGGCTGGCAATGGATTAGCCACTTGCTTTTTCAGCCAAACGTAGCGTATGCGTTTAACGCTAAGGCCATAGCAGTAAAATGCCCCAACTTTTTGCCCAGAACTTGATTTTTTGTCCACTTTTTTATCAAGAATAAAGTGAAATACAATTCATTATTAACCAGTTACGTGAATAGATACGAATTATTACAGCTTATGCAATCAGCTTGGTAACTTGCTTGATTTTTATAGTGTATAAAGCTACATATAATCGATAAGTACTCAAAAAGATCAGTATCAGATCGAAAAAATGCATAGAAGATATATCTTCTATGCATTTTTTTATAAATTTGTCGGAGCCTTAGCTTAAGGAATCGCCGATCATGTCTTTTGTTTGCATCAAATATGATCAAAAAGAAGCTAATTATATAGTAGTGCATGCTCATGCATTTTTTTAAATAAAGCAATAACCACCTCTACAGTAGTATCTATGTTAGCTTTTTTGATATTATAAAATTATATGAAACATTCTTATACAGCGACTGTGCTCTGTTTGTCCACAATCTTATTTACAAGTTGTAAAGATGGAGATGAAACTTCATCCATGGAAATTGCAGAAAGTAACCCAAGCGAAGCTGCACAACAGCATCTAGCACAGGAAAAGGTCAAAGTTCTATGGGAACAAAAAATGACTAATACTCAACAGAACATACTAAATATCCTAACTGAATATATGGTAACCATACCCAAATTATCCATAGAACGGCAAAATCAATTGCGCAACCAATTATGCGGTCTTATCCTTAAGAATAATCTCCCTGAGGTAACACAACTAGTAGAACTATATGGGCTTTTTCTACAGCAGTTCAAGGAATGGTGCCTTAGATTGCCCTATAAGCAATTGGAGCTAGTGGTTGCTAGCATAGAAAAGGGTGAGCGTGGATTAAAAAACTTTCTAAGTGGGTATCTTATTGGACCGCAATCAACCGAATACGATATCAGCCAGGAGTTGCAGGAATTGCAGAAATTGCAGCAAGAAATTGGAGACGATATAAGGCAAGAGTTGCGAAAGGTATGGTATCAATACGAAAAAGACAGAGTGCCGCTCCTTATTGCTTGCAGGAACAATCCAGCAACCCTAAAGGAAATACCACAAGAATTTCACCAATCAATAACAGCGGTAAACCAACAGTATATTGAAGGTGACAACAAGCGCATAAAAGATTTAAGCGAAGCACTCCAAAAGCCACTGCAGGAAAAGTTCAAAATGGTATACAATAGCAATGTAAAAATTGGTTATAACTATAAGGATGATGTCATGCGTACCATCAAAGAGATCATAAATAAGCTGCCAGGATTCAATGAAGCATACAAGGCATACCATATATCACTAGATGGTTATCAGCAACTAGCGGATTATTATACTGCCTATCTAGAGAGTCTTCAAGATTGGTGTCTTAGATTACCTGCTAACGAATTAGAAGGGCTGATTGCTTTACTGGAAACTTGCGCTGCATCTACGCCGAACCATAACCGTGTGATACTAGAAATCAATTGTGCAAAAATAAATATAGCCTCTACTGAACCTAAAGAAAAGACATTTTTATATATGCAAATAGAAGCGCTAAAAAAGAGGTGGGAACTGCTTGCTACCTATATGAGGAGGCAAACAATTCTAGCACAAACACCAAAAGAATTCCAAAATGCACTAGAAAGCAAGCTTAATAGTTACGACACAAACAGCATACAAGGCAAGCTAAAACAATGGGAAAATGAATTGAACAAAATTCAGCAATAGCTACTCAACCAACTGTAGTACTTTAAAAGTATCTATTCAGGCCTGTGGCTGGGCCCCTGATCTCCTTCGATAAAAAGTCTGGCCCGATAGTAAATAGCTGAATCGATATCTTTTTCAGCGGGAAAATCGTGAACTCAGCCCGCAAGCGGGCTTCAAACAGACGATTTTCTAATCCGCTTCTAAGAAACTTCATTCTATATTCTATGAAGTTTCTTTTTTGGGTATAACCCACACTGTTGGGTATAACCCGCGGTGTGGGTGGGGGCTGAAAAATATATCGCTCAGGTGTCAGTGTTTTACTAGAGCGCCATTTTTTTATCGAAGGAGACGCTGCGGCTGGTAATGGATTAGCCACTTGCTTTTTCAGCCAAACGTAGCGTATGCGCTCAACGCTATGGCCATAGCAGAAAAATGCCCCAGCTTTTTACCGAGGGCTTGATTTTTTGCCCACTTTTTTTATAAAGGATAAAATTCATTATTAACCAGTGACGTGAATAGATACCCCACTTGCGCGAAGAAAATCAGCTATATAATAGGTATTTTCTATTAATTTTTATAAATTTGCCTAATCTTTTTTGTTGAATTGGATAGGGCATAAGTTACCTGCGCCACTTTATTGCCAGTGGTCATTTTACTTTGCTTGTAAGGCAAAGCAACCAAAAGGTTGAACAAAAATTTTTTTATAAGCCAATAACAGTTTTTAACAACATTAGGCTTTTAAATTTAAAATATAAAATTATATGCAATATTCCTACAAATCGCTCTTAGTTTATTTGATGACAGTAGTAACCATGACTGCTAACAACTGTAGCAAGAAGGAGCCAGTTAAGAGCATAGCACATATATACTCCAAGCCCAAAGAGACCCTGAACGAGGAGAAGAAAAGTGATCCGGAAGAGGAGAAGAACAATAATCCGGAAGCATCCCCCATACAAGAAGTAAAAGAAAATAAGGAAGACGTAGCATTAGAGGAATTGAGACAGCGGTTTGAAACAGTATGGAATGAAAAAGTAACAAATATTCTTGTTACTAAGAACGGTGTAATAGATTGGTTCTGTAAGCAGCTAACAACAACAGAACATGCGGAGTATAATGACCTTAAAAGTTTCCTAGAACAACAAGGGGGTATACAGGATATAGCAGATTATCTTAATAAGGCTAAAGATCATTCTAAAGCTTTGCTGCTTGAATTGCCCTTTGAGGAACTTCGTCAGATAACTGATTACCTAGAGAACGAATATAAGCCGGAAAACAATGGCGACAAGGTATTAACAGTTCTTCACAACCAATGCAATGAACTACAAGTTAACTGGCTCCCTCCTACAAGGGAGAAGTTTAATAACCTAATAGCAGACATGGTTACAAATCGCGAGCTGAAATGTAGTAGTTTGATTCTAAATGCTAATGATATAGAGAAGAGCAGGAGCCTAATTGAAGATACATTCAAGCAACGTGTAATAAATTACCAGAAAGACATTATCAGTTTAATAACAGGTTTTAAAGACTATGATCTGTACAAAACCAACCAAAGATTGGAGGAATTGGAACAAAGGGAAGAAGAGAAGAAAAAGCGAACAGAAAAAATGTTCGCTGGAACAGAAAATTACCCTATGGATGAGCTAAAAAAGTCGGTAAACGAACGCATCAATGAAGCCGTAACGGAAACAAATAGTGAGCTCAACACGAAACAGCAGTTATCCCCCGAGAAGGAGGTAGTACTTAGAATAAAGCAGGCATGCAACCCAATAGTCTTAATGGAGTCTAAGAATACTCATATTATACAATTCATAGATTACTGCAAGCAATATATAGAGCATATCAAAGGGTGGTATAATAAATTGACCGATGAAGAGCAGGGGAGGCTGTTTGATCTATATACTAAGCAGCCCAATCAACCGCCTTATATTATAGCATGTGTAAAGCAGTTGGTTAACGATGCCCTAAAAGGCAAGAATTCTACATTGATTTCTAACACAGAATTAAGAAATCTATTACAGATAGAGCAGGCCTATGCGAATGATATAGCTAAATGCGCTTTCGGTTACGGTTATCTTAAAGAGCCAGAAGATCTGCTTCTGGTGTATAATCTAAAACAGGATGGCTTCAAAACCACCGATCAGGCTATAAAAATATTTACTCCAAAATTAACGCAAAGCATAACAACACATGAAGAGACGCATAAGAGGTATCAGGAGAAGTTAAATAGCACAATAGCTAAGCTAGTTATCAATATCAAACAAGCACCCAAAACACCATAACCACCGATAAAGGAATGTAGCACAATACCCTTAGGGACTTGATTTGATTGAGCATCAAATTATTTGTATCTGTTCGGACAATGGTGTCAACTTAGGACATAAATATTGTTGATTATTAAATAGAACGCCATTTTTTGTGGCCATAATAGATTAATCCTTATGACAACTCTTTAAACTTAATTCTACCAACCAAATAACAATTTTTAAAAAGGTACGCTTTTGATATTAAAGTATAAAATTATATGCAATATTCCTATAAATCAACTTTAGTTTATTTGGTTACAGTAGTAAGTGTAGTGGCTAGCTGTGATAAGTCTAGTGAGAAGGAAAAGATCCAGAGCGTATCATATGGATACCCCAAGCCCAAAGAGACCCTGAACGAGGAGAACAAAAGTAATCCGGAAGAGGAGAACAAAAGTAATCCGGAAGAGGAGAAGAACAATAATCCGAACCAAAATCAGGAAAAGGACCCGAACGAGACTACAGAAAATAGAATATTGCAGGAATTGCAGGGCAAGTTCAAAACACTGTTTGATAGCAAAATAGAAATATGTTATAAAAAGGCAATAATGGCTAGCATCAAGAGTCTAATATATCGGATGAACGCATCCACTCAAATCCAGAATAAAGAGAACAATTTGTACGCTGAACAACTAGATATTAACTCTATAGATGATAAGTTAAAAAAGCGAATGGGGGATCATTTTTCCTCTTTTAAACAGAAAGTTAAGGATTGGTGCCTTACGCTACCACTTAAAGAACTGGAGCACCTTGTTACTTGCCTGGACAATTATCCTCCTCCACCTGAAACTAGTGAGACGAACAAGCAAGCTAATAAATTCCTAGACAAGTGTCACGAAATAGCTTCGGGTCCTGCATGTCAACAACTAAACGACTTAACGATTGAACAGTTCAATACAAAATGGGAACTCATTGCTGATTACTTCAAGGATCCAGAAATCCTAGCGAAAATGCCTCCGGCATGCCAAGATACCATACAAAACAGTGTTAAGGAATGCGGAAAAAAATTGATGGAGGAACTGATGGAGGAACTGATGAAGGACCTGGAGAAAAGTTTAAAAGCTTGTCAAAAAAATAATGATACACAAGGTAACCTAGCAAAGAGTGATCCTAGCAACGACGAAAAGAGGCCCAAAGAGGAGGAGACGAAAAGTGCCGTAAAGCCAACTAATATTAAGGATCGCCAGAATATTTTAGCAGACAAGAGCCTAATGTCTACCTTTAGCCAGATTCAGGATAGGGAAAAAGATGCAAAAAGAGAATATTGCAAGCAGAATTCAGCTCAACATGGCAAAAGAAAGTAAAAAACTAGTCTTTCAAAAAAATAATCAAATCACGTATCTTAAAAGCACATCTAACAAACTAAATTTAACTGACATGTATACATTCTAAATTTTTACTGCCTGTCAGATTAAATATCAACTACTACACAACTAAAAGAGACAAAGGATAGCGACTTCATAATGGAGAAAATAAAGGAATGCCGGGAGCATGCTAACGAAATATTAAAGGATCCTACTACCACGCCATACTTTTTATTGAAGGAGAGACAAGGTTATCAAAAGAAATAAAGAGGCCGAGCCACAGGCGTGAATAGATACCTTTAAACCATCTGTTTTCTTATTTTTGCTGCAGCGCTAAATGCCTTTATCAGCGGTCATAAACATTTAAAAAAGACTGCAAGATAATGGCAGCGCTTACCTTATCTATATTCCCTTTCTCCCCCCTATCCTTTTTAGAATAGCCGGCTTGATAGAGCCCCTGCATGGCCAGTTTAGAGGTAAACCGCTCATCCTGGTAATAGAGCGTTTGCCCTGGAAATGCCGCTTTTAATTGCACACCAACCCTTTCCACTACGCCACTCATTTTAGAGGGCTGACCATTTAACCCCTTGGGCATACCCATTACAAAGCTGACGACTTTTTCTTGTTGCAAATAGTCCTTTAAAAAAGAAAACAAAGTAGAAGTCGCTATGGTCGTAAAAGGCATAGCAATGACCTGTAAAGGATCGGTTACAGCAATGCCCACCCGCTTGAGTCCATAATCTATCGCTACAATCCTACCTGTTTTTTTTTCCATTATTTTTTAGGGTTAAACCGTCCGTTTTGTATGGGCTACTATACACTTGGCTACCGCTCCAGCAGCATGTTGTTGCCCTAGTAACCGGCGAACCACTGCATAGGCTTCTTTTTGTTGGACACGGCCATGGCCTGATAAAAGATCCTGTAAAGCAATACAAAGCTTGTTACCAGTGAGTTGGTATTGAATCAATTCTGGCACAACTGGGTGATGCATAAGCAGATTGACCAAAGAGATATGTTTTACCGTGACAACCCATTTGTAAAACCAATAAGCGAAGGGATGGGTCTTATAGACCACTATTTGGGGTAAGTCAAACAAAGCAGCTTCTAGACTAGCTGTTCCAGAAGCAATAACCCCGGCTTGTGCAACAGCCATTAGGTCGTAGGTTTGGTCATAAACCAGTTGCACAGTAGGTGGGCATATGGCTTGATACAAGCTGGCTGGCATGGCACGCAATCCAGCTACTACAAATTGATAGGCTTTAAAATGCTCCGCTTGCGCAACCATAAGCGGCAATAGACGCCGAATTTCATCCAATCTACTACCAGGCAATAAGGCTACAATAGGCCGCTCATCGAGTTTATTTGCTGCTCTAAAATCGGGGTTGATAGCATAATCAGCTACGCTTTGTACCAGCGGATTGCCTACATAATCGATGGCATCATAGCCCTGAGCGTGGTAATAGGCTGCCTCAAAGGGCAATATGGACCAAACATGGTCTACATACTGCTTGATCTTTTCTATTCTTTGCCGGCCATGTGCCCAGATCTTGGGCGGTATATAGTAGTGTACTTGAAATCCATGCCGCTTGGCAAATGGAGCCAGCCGCATATTGAAACCACTATAGTCAATTAAAATGACTACATCAGGCCGATAGTCAAGTAAGCTTTTTTGACAAAATTTTAGCAACTTCCATAGGGTATACCACTTTTTTAAAAAATCTATCCCCATATAGGCCATCGTTGAACCATCTACCCTACAAGGCTCTCCTATAGCTTGGGACATCTGGCCACCTCCACAAGCCCAAAAATCGGCATGGCCATCTATCGCTTTGAGCTGCCTAATCAAATCAGCCCCATGCATATCTCCCGAATGCTCACCAGCAATAATATAATAACGCATGGGTATTTTTATGAGACCTTCTGCAAAAGCTATTTCTAATGGCAATTTTGGTGTCGAAGCTTGTCTATGCTCCTCAAATACATCTAGTATGCTGCGGTGCTCGACTGCGCTGCTCCTAAAAATTGCTCACCTCAAATAGCTTTTGCAGAAGGTCTATGGTTAAATGCTACGCCAGCCATTCCACAAAGCACTCCATAAACCCACTGGCAGATAGCGCACATCGACTGGTTTAAATTAGGAAATAAAGGTAAAAAAATCTAATTTTAAGGGCTATTGCAGAGGAAAAAAAATTAAACATGCATCTCTTGAAGTTTCGCTTAACTTTCTTACTTTGGCTTGCCCCATTGACCGCATTGCAAGCAACCAGCCACTCCTTTTGGAACAACATTCAGCTACACAGTAGCTTTTGTATCAAAGCAGATAGCTATACAACCCATATTAGTGGCATGCACCCTGGTAGACAGGATGGTGAAATGGAAATCAATGGTGCACCCATAAATGGCACTACGATACAAGCCTACCGCATACGTTGGCACCATGCGCCTTCTATTTATTTTGAAAGGGATAAGGATAAAGATGATTCCGAACAAATTGGTTATGATCCTAAAGGGATTTTTGGTTTTACAGGAAAAGGTATAACCCTTGCCGCCCAACTTTTGGCATCTATAGACCTCTACCAGTTACGTATTGGCGCCGGTACAGCTATACGATGTTCTTTTTTAAAAAACATGACGGGCCAATGGATTGGTAGCAAAGCCTTACATGATGATCCAAATAACGAAACCAAAGGGTTCAGCTATATACCTGAACATGGCTACTATTTTACTTGGACCCCTTTGCTGCGAGTAGGATTTAAAATAGTTAATAGTCAATATTATACTGTATTAATAGATACTACTTGGGCACCCTGCATCTATAACTTTTCTGAACTAGGTAAACGGGGTTATTGGGTCTACCAACGTAATTTGGATTTGGGGAGTACATGGGAAAAACAGCTTTCGCGTTACCTGAATTGGAACCTTCGCCTTGCTTATGGTTTTTGTTTATACAATGAGTTTTTAGAAGCATATGAACCATCCAGCCCGGATCATCTGATTAGCGTCAGCCATTATACAGGTGGTATAGTAGCGCAAGTGGGCATCAGCCTATGTATGCCTGGATTCAACAAATGCCCTGTAGTAGGATGTCATGCCACACTAGACCATACACATGGTGGCAGGGAGTACAGAGGAAGTGGATTTTTTACCGACTCATGGTAAATGATAAAACCGTTGCAATATGTCCACAAACCAAAGCGATGAGCAAGTATATTCACCTAAAAAGCTCTTTTTAATAGATGGTATGTCGCTCATCTACAGGGCCTATTTTGCCCTTGGAAAAGCAGCTCCTACTACCACACAAGGTGTTAAAACAGGCGCCATACTGGGCTTTGTCAATACCCTAGTAGAGGTATTACAAAAAGAAAAGCCGACCCACTTGATCGTTGCCTTTGATAGCAAAGAGAAAACCTTTCGACACAAGCTATTTCCAGCCTATAAATCCCACAGGCCAGCGCAACCAGAAGAGCTCTCTCTAGCCATTCCCTATATCAAATCGATTCTAGAGGGGTTTGGCATTGCATCTATAACCTATAGTGGCTATGAAGCAGATGACCTGCTGGGCACATTGGCCCAAAAGGCGGTAGGGGCTACTACCTACATCATGTCCACAGACAAAGACTTGGCCCAAATGGTGCAAGAGGGTGTTTACCTATATAAACCCAGCAGCCATGGTCAAAGCGCAACCATACTCGGCGAAAAAGAAATCTTGGCCCAATGGGAGATTGCTAGACCAGCACAAATCAAAGATATTTTAGCGTTAGAAGGAGATCCCTCTGATTTTATTCCAGGTATTCCCTCTATTGGCAAAAAAACTGCTCGAAAGCTTATAAAGGAGTTCGATAATCTGGAAAATTTACTAGCACATAGCCATCAGCTAACGGGCAAGCTCCAAGCCGCTATCGTGCAATATGCAGACCAAGCGCTGCTTTCCAAACAGCTGGCCACTATTTGCACAGATGTCCCCATTACACTAGATTGGGACCAATGCCATTACCGAGGGCCCAATAGAAGCAAATTGGAGCCGCTGTTTACCCTACTGGAATTTAGACAACTCAATAAGCGACTATTTGGCACGCAAACAGCAAATCTATTTGAAACAGCACAAAAGGCAGGCTATACCCTTATAGAGACCCTGGCAGACTGCCAAGCATTGATGCAAAAGCTGCAAAAAGCAACCATATGGGCCTTTGATATAGCCACCACCAATATGGATGCACACCTGGCTGATTTATTAGGCATTGCTTTTGCTTATCAAACTGGCCAAGCGGACTATATAGCCATACCTACAGATGCAACAGCAGCCAAACCATTTTTATCGCTACTCAAGTCCCTATTTGACCAAACAGATGCGGTCAAAATAGGACATAACTTAAAACATACACTGATCGTATTGCAGCGCCATGGACTCAGCATGGCCCCTCCCCTATTTGATACAATGATTGCGCATGCGTTGATTGCACCAGATAGACCGCACCATTTTGCTGCATTATCTGCACAATATCTAGACCATACCCCTAACCCAATCCATATAGCAGCAGCAACCTCCCAGCGGCTCAAAGCAGCGGTAGGCGAGCAGGCCGACCTCGCCTTACAAATGTACCCAACTATTGCCCAAGCACTAACAGAACAAGGCGTGGCCGACCTATTTTACCGGGTTGAAATGCCATTGGTACAAGTATTGGCAGCCATGGAACAGGAAGGGGTTTCCATTGATTTGCCCTTTCTAGCCACCCTAGGGGAAAAGATGAAGTGCACCACTGATGATCTGACGCAAAAGATTTACACATTGGCCCAAACCAGATTCAATATTGATTCTCCCAAACAACTGGGTGAGGTATTATTTGAAAGATTGCAGCTGCAGGCAAAACCGATTAAAACCAAAGGAGGGCAATACGCCACAGGCGAAGCGGTATTGGCCAAGTTAACCAAAACGCATCCTATTATTGCAGCCATTATGGAATACCGTGGCTGGCAGAAGCTCCGTTCTACCTATGTAGATGCATTGCCAAAAATGGTCCACCCGATAGACAAGCGGCTGCATACCACTTATCACCAAACCGTGGTAACTACAGGCCGGTTGAGTGCTACAGCGCCTAATTTACAAAACATACCAATTAGAACCCCCATAGGGCGCGCATTGCGCAAAGCATTTATTCCACACCAGAAAGGAGCGCTGCTCTTTGCTGCCGACTATTCCCAAATAGAGCTACGGATTATGGCAGCTTATGCACAAGATGCCACAATGATCATGGCCTTTCAGGCAGACAAAGACATCCACCGAATCACTGCTAGCAAACTCTTTAAAACAGAGGAGGTAGATGAAGAAATGCGTCGAAAGGCTAAAATAGCCAACTTTGGCATCATATATGGCATTTCTCCCTTTGGCCTATCGGAACGAATGGGCAATTTATCTAGACAAGAAGCAGCTGAGTTGATTGCTGCCTATTTTCAAGAATTTCCAGGTATTAAAAGATATATGGAAACAACCATTGCCAAAGCCCAAGCAAATGGCTATGTAACCACTCTACTGGGTAGAAAACGTCCACTACCCGATATACACGCCCGCAATAGCATGCTGCGCAGTGTTGCAGAACGCAATGCGATCAATACCCCTATTCAAGGCAGTGCTGCCGAAATGATTAAGCTGGCTATGATTCAGATTCACCATTGGCTAGAAAGCCATAAACTGAAAAGCAAACTGATTATACAAGTACACGACGAACTGGTTTTTAATGTACCAGCAGCAGAAGTCGCCGACCTGCAGCACCATATTCCGCTACTCATGGAACAAGCCTTGCCACTGGAAAATGTACCCATTAAAGTAAACTGGAATATAGGCAGCAATTGGTTGGAAGCACATGAGCCAGTTGCACCTATAAAAGATCGAAACTTTATGTAAATTACGTGTCCACATTGTTTTTAACCTATTAGCGGTTAATTTTGTATAAAGGTTATGCAGTAGCATCTGTCCTTGCAATAGCGCGGGCTTAAGAAATAAATATTATTGACTATTAAGTAGAACAGCATTTTTTACATGGAATATTGGTATACGCAGCACTTGTGGCCACCGATAAAGGAATGCGGCCACAATAGCTTTTCTTATCATTATCAGCCCCGCGTCTCCTTCGATAAAAAAATGGCGCTCTAGTAGGCCTCTTGCAAAACCTACTTTGTGATGAGCAATTTTTAGGAGAAGTGTAGTTGAGCACCGCAGAATACTTAATGTATTTGAGGAGCATAGACAAGCTTCGACACCAAAATTGCCATTAGAAATAGGTTTTGCAAGAGGCCTAGTAAAACACGAACACCTGATCGATATCTTTTTCAGCGGATTAGAAAATCGTCTGTTTGAAGCCCGCTTGCGGGCTGAGTTCACGATTTTCCCGCTGAAAAAGATATCGATTCAGCTATTTACTATCGGGCCAGACTTTTTATCGAAGGAGATAAGGGGCACAGCTACAGGCGTGTAATGAAGTTCCTTAAAAAACTAGAAAAAATGCGTTTTCAACCACAGTGCTGAGTAAAAAATAAGGCAAATTCCTTAAGTTGACGCCATTATCTGTCCTTGTACGTTCACGTCGCTGGTCAATAATGGATTATTTTATTCCACTTTTTTATCAAGAAAAAAGTAAGACTAAAAATTCCCATTAAATTTTATATCATTGTAACAATCTAACCAAACCCTACACCTATGTTGAAAACACAAAGCAATTTTGTACAACGTTTTTGTTCGATTGTCTTCTTTACGCCACTTATTATTTTTGCCATATTTTGGTCTGCATGGACCTATTTTTTTCTTTTCTTTTATGTAGTGATGCTCACCATGTTGGAGTTTTATAAATTGCTCAAACAAGCAAATGTAGCCCCAATGCGTGGCTATGGGGTTTGGCTAGGGTTGCTTGTATATACCATAGCCTTTTCCTATTACCTGCAAGGTAACTGCTCGCCAATACTTGGCTATGGTTGCATTCCATTCACTATTCTAATATATATAGCTGCACTTTATAGCCGAAAAGCCTCAAACCCCTTTTTAGATATCGCAGCTACTTTTTTAGGCATCTTGTATATTGCCATTCCCTGTAGTATGCTCCATTACCTAGCCTTTTTTAAAGGTAGCTATTCCAACCAGTTGATATTAGGCTTACTAGCCATTGTGTGGAGCCAAGACACAGGAGCCTATCTGGTAGGTTCGACCATAGGACGATTGAAACTTTTTAAACGAATTTCTCCTCAAAAAACATGGGAGGGATTTTGGGGAGGCGCTTTATTTGCAGTTATGGCTGGCTATGCGATCGCCTATTTTTTTAATATTTTACCCCTATGGCAATGGCTTTCGATCTCAGTAATTACCATTTTTACAGGAACCTATGGAGACTTAGTCGCCTCATTGCTTAAAAGAAGTGTAGATGTAAAAAATGCTAGCGAAATGATTCCAGGCCATGGAGGACTCTTGGATAGAGTCGATAGCCTATTATTAACCATTCCTTCAGTAGTTGCGTTTTTAAAAATAACGGTACCATGTGGGGCATAAAACAGCCAAATCATGCCACGATAACGCTAGGTTTTAATTTTTTTAGTAATGAGAATTCATAAAGAAGGAAAAGAAATTTTATTATGGACACCTGTTCTACTGCTGCTTATCTATTATGGTATGCATAAAAAAGTGGTGCTTAGTTACCATCAATCCATAGGGTTTGCAGTAGTAAGTGGCGCTTTATATTTTTGGTTGATCTACTTTTTTAGAGATCCATACCGTATCATCCATACGCAAGATCAGTACATATTGGGGCCAGCAGATGGTAAAATCATTAGCATTCAAAAGGTATATGAAGAAGAATATTTAAAGGAGGAACGCATCAAAATCAGCATCTTTATGTCTCCTTTTAATGTGCACGTCAATCGGTTTCCCATGTCTGGAACAATTGTCTTTTTTAAATACCACCCAGGAAAGTACTTAGTGGCCTTTCATCCCAAAGCCAGTACGCATAATGAAAGAACTTCTATTGTTATTGAAAATGAGAATGGACAGCAAATTCTTTTTAGGCAAATAGCAGGTTTTATGGCACGCCGCATCAAGTTTTATTTTAAAGAGGGTGAAGAAGTACAACAGGGTGAGAAATGTGGTTTTATCAAGTTTGGTTCAAGAGCAGAGGTTTATTTACCGATAGATGCTGATATTCAAGTAGCGGTAGGTGATAAAATAAAAGGGGGTATTACGGTTTTGGCAAAAATATAATGCCTTATTTGTTACATTTTTTTAAATTATATGGCGGTACATGTGCGCTTTGCCCCTAGTCCAACCGGGGCTTTACATATTGGTAGTGTAAGAACCATTCTCTATAATTACCTTTTGGCCAAAAAAGAGGGGGGGCGGTTTATATTGCGCATTGAAGACACCGATCAAAAACGTTTGGTGGCTAGTGCAGAAGCCTACATTCTAGAAAGCTTACATTGGTTAGGCATGGTGCCAGATGAAGGGCCTGAACAAGGAGGGCCATTTGCCCCTTACAGGCAATCGGAACGCACTGCGATCTACCAGCAATATATAAAAAGCCTATTGCATAGTGGCCATGCCTATTATGCATTTGACACACCAGAAGAGATCGAAGCCATGCGGGAACGGCTTAAAGCAGCCAAAGTGGCCCACCCACAATACAATGCCATAAGCCGTGAATGGATGCGCAATGGGCTGACCATGCCTGCAGAACAAGTGCAAGCATGGATTACATCGGGGAAGCCCTATGTCATTCGACTGAAAATACCCCATAAAGAGCTTATACGCTTTCAAGATGGCGTCCGTGGATGGGTCAAAGTAGATACCTCTGTGTTGGACGATAAGGTATTGATGAAATCAGATGGCTTACCTACCTACCACTTTGCCAGTGTAGTAGATGACCACCTCATGCAAATTACCCATGTCATCCGTGGTGAGGAGTGGCTACCCTCCACCCCCATCCATATATTGTTATACCGTTACCTAGGTTGGGCAGATCAAACACCCCAGTTTATACATTTGCCGCTGTTGCTAGCACCCAATGGTAGTGGCAAATTAAGCAAACGCCATGCCGACCAATATGGCTTTCCTGCATTTCCAATCACCTGGAACAGCCCCGACCTTACCGTTGAAAAGGGATTTAGAGAAGCTGGCTATTTGCCAGAAGCATTGTTAAACTTCTTAGCTTTACTGGGGTGGAACCCAGGTACCCACCAAGAGCTATTTACGCTAAAAGCTTTAATAGAAGCTTTTTCTCTCGAGCGCCTGGGCAAATCAGGGGTTAAGTTTGATATTGCTAAGGCAAAATGGTTTAACCAACAGCATATTAAACAACAAGGGCTGGCTGCGTGGGCTGACTACTTTAGCAAAGAAGCGGCTAAAGAGGGTGTAAGCTGTAGCCAGGAAGAGGCGATAGCAATTTGTAACCTGGTCAAGGATAGAATTACCTTTCCAAAGGATTTTTGGCAAGAAGGCCGGTTTTTCTTCTTTGAGCCTCTCGATTATGAGGCTGAGCTGATCGAGAAAAGGTGGAATCAGCAAACCAAAGAGGGAATGGTGGCTTTTACGGAAAGTCTTACAGCCCTAGCAGCATGGAATGGAGATCAGATTAAACCATTGTTACAAAAAACGCCTGGTATCATGCCCCTCGTACGTATGGCCCTTACAGGAAATATGGCTGGTCCAGACCTTACAGAAATTATTATTTTACTAGGTAAAGATAAGGCCTATAAAAGGCTCATAGCTTTTTTGCAACATTCTAACTGTTCAGCCAATCGCTCCCCTGTTTGTACCTAGCATGTAACCCTTGCTCCTTACTTGAAGACATCGTTGTTTTGTGCTCCTATTTCTTGAAAATAGCCAACAGCATTAACGGCGAATTTTTTACGTGGCATCACCTGAAAAGTATGCTGCGCATCACGTTGATGTACTTCAACAACTGCCTCCGTAATATTAAGCTTTACAGCATCACATTTTAAGCCTATGAGTACCTTCTTATGGCATAAATCATATTGAATACTATAATCTTTATTACCTATTTGCTCGAGCGCTTCTAAGGCTGATTTACCTACTTTTAACTCAAAAATATAGATGGTTCTGCTGTCATTATATTGGTCCTCCATAATGATATCTGTACGGCCTATGCCACTATCTCTTTCAGCACTGGCCCACGTATCATAGGTAGCATGAAAAGCACCATTGAGCAAGGAATATAAAGCACCCTGAAAGCTCCTTTCAGATTTATCTAGAAAGCGATAACCTGCTTTGGCCAAACAACTACTTCTAATGCGGTTAAAGAAAGCAGACCAGTTATCCGTTCTTACATCATCTAGCATAGACGCGCTATATGCTCTTCCTGCTTCTTGTTGTTTTTGAGCTATAAAATCAGATAATATAAGTTTTAAAGCAGATTTTACTTCCTGGTTGGGAAACTTTAAATAATAGGTGAGATTATTTTTATCTTGCACATGAGATGGGGAGAGATCCATCGTGAGGTATCCCGTTTGGTACATCAAGGGAAGTAAAGGCATTTCATGGAGCGAAGGATGTACCAACTTAAACCGTATCTTATCTATTGGGAAACTACATTTATCCCAATCCATATTAAACCGATCTATGTTTTGCTTCATTTGTTGCAATAAGATGGTAGGACTTCCCGAGTTAAACCAGAAATTCTCAAAATCTTTTGCATAAAAGAATCGTAATATGGAATCTGGGTTGTACACACCATGCTTAGCACTTCGACTAAAATAATAGCCATTATAATAATCCTTCAGCTCTTGCTTTAATTGCGCAGATGTATACCCCTCACCTTTTCCGCACTCTACTTGTAGATTTTGTATAACGGACCAAATGTTATCTTGCTTATCATTAAAAAATAGTTTATCTATATCCTCCTCTGTATAGCCCAACATTCCAGCATAATCTTCATGCAAAGATATGTCATTAGCCGAATTGGCCCCTGAGGTAAGACCAGACAAGTGAAATTTAGTGACACCCGTTACAAAAATAAATTTACAGTCCTTCTGACGGGCTTTTAAAACTTTAAAAAAGGAACTCAGGACAGAAAGCACCTTTTCATATTGTTCTTTTTCAGCGGAAATTAATGGACTGTCGTATTCGTCTATTAACACAATGGGCTGTGGTGCATAGCCATTGCCTAATTTTTTTAATGCATCAATCAACTTACCTAGTGTTCCCTCTACCGTCGGCTCACCTATAATAGGATCTATTGCACTGCTATCTATAGTATAGTTTTTAGCAATGGTATATAATACATCTATTAAGTTGTTTTGTAGTTTTTCTGTACTATTATCTCTAGCTAATTCCGACAAATTCAACCAAATAACAGGATATTTTTGCCACGTATAGGTTGAGTCTTTATAAATAGCACATGTTTTAAACAATGCTTTATTACCTTTTGCTATTTGATCTATAGTATCTAGGAGCAGAGATTTACCAAATCTACGTGGTCTTGCAAAAAAGTAATAGATGCCATTCGTTTTAAAGAGCTTAGTGATATAGGCTGTTTTATCTGCATACAACTTTTGGGCGATCATCTCTTTGACATCAGCACTGCCAATGGGGATTTGCACAGTTTCTATACTATCTCCTGGTCGTTTCGTTCTTTTTAGTGCTTGATCTGCTTTTTTGTAATCCATATCCTGTTTCTGTATTTTTACTGGATGCCAAATTTTTTATCGGCGGACATCAGTAAAGCGCATAGCCTTTGCAGCAGCCAGCTTTGCAATAGCTACTCTATAAGGAGAACAGGATATATAATCTATCCCTATCGACTCAAAAAATTCAATAGAGCGCGGATCGCCTCCATGTTCGCCACAAATGCCTATTTTTAAATTTGGATTAGCCGACCTACCCTCTACTACCGCCATGTGAATCAATGCGCCAACCCCTTCCCGATCCAACGTAACAAATGGGTCATCCTGAAGCAACCCTTTTTGTTGGTAACTGTCTAGAAATTTGGCCCCATCATCACGTGAAATACCAAGGGTGGTTTGGGTTAAATCATTGGTTCCTATACTGAAAAAATCGACCAATGGTGCAATGGTTGCCGCCTGCAAGGCTGCTCTTGGCAGCTCTATCATTACCCCAACCTTATAGGGGATGTGAGGGGCTGTTTTTTGATGCACTGTTTCTATGATATTTTTAATAAAAATTACCTCTTTGGCATCAAAAACAAGGGGCAACATAATTTCTAATGCTACCTGCTCTACCTCCAATGCCGCCTCAAATAGCGCTTGAACTTGCATGGCATACATCTCTGGAAAAGTAATGGCCAACCTAGCGCCACGATGGCCTAACATTGGATTTACTTCATCCAGCTCCTCTATACGCCCTGCTACTTCATCAAGTGGACAACCTAGTTGCAACGCAAGTTCAGCTATCTCTTTTGGATGGTGGGGTAAAAATTCATGTAAAGGGGGGTCTAGTAATCTGACCGTAATGGGTAGACCATGTAAGGTTTGAAAAAGCGCTTTAAAATCTCTTTTTTGTACCACCAGCAATTCCCTTAGGCTATTCAGTCGTGCTGTTGCATCGCTCATTAAGATCATTTTTCTAAACAGACGCATGTCATCAACATTAAAAAACATATGCTCTGTTCTACAAAGACCTATACCTGCAATGCCAAAGGATAACGCTACTGTTGCATCCTGTACGGTTTCTGCATTGGCCCTTACCTCCATCCTTTTGAGCTGATCTACCAGCCCCATAAAGGTTACAAATTCAGGAAAAGGCTTTTGCTGAACAGTGGCCACTTTGCCCTTTATAACTGCTCCCGTGGTACCATCAATAGTTACATAACTACCCATTGGAAGCTTTGTCTGACCAATAAGCAGCAGCCTATTTTCCATATCTATCGTAATACCACGTGCACCACATATACAAGGCTTGCCCATACCCCGTGCCACTACGGCAGCATGTGCTGTCATGCCCCCCTTGGTGGTTAAAATACCTGCTGCCTTAGCCATACTACCTATATCATCTGGACTGGTTTCTCCTCTAACCAATATGACATTTTCAGTTTTTGAAAGAGCGGCTACTTCTTCTGGTGCACAAACAATTACCCCAGAGGCCACACCTGGTGCAGCGGGCAGCCCATGGGTTAATATTTCTATAGATTGGTGCGCATCTAATGTAGCATGCAATAGCTGTTCTATCTGATTATAATCTATTCTTTGTACCGCTTCCTCTGCATCTATCTTACCCTCGCACACCATATCAACAGCTATTTTAACAGCTGCCTTAGCACTTCGCTTGCCATTTCTGGTCTGCAACAGCCATAATTTACCCTGTTCAACAGTATACTCAATATCTTGCATCTCCTTAAAATGGCTTTCTAACTCCATAGCCAAGTGACGCAGCTCGTTAAAAACAACAGGGTATGCCTCCTCCAAGGAGGCCTGCTTATCTTGAATGGCTTGTCGCCCTTGTCTGGTAATTTGCCGAGGTGTGACTAGACCCGAAACCAATTCTTCGCCTTGTGCATTGATTAGATATTCACCAAATAAAGTAGGTTCACCAGTGGATGGATTTCTGGTAAATAGCACGCCTGTTAGGCTATCTGTACCCCTATTGCCAAAAACCATAGATTGAATGGTAACCGCTGTGCCTGCTTGATCATTTATATGGTTTAGTGTTCGATAGGTAACAGCTCTTGGACCATTCCAAGATGCAAAAATGGCCACTATGGCCTTGCGCAACTGTTCAAAGACATCCTGGGGATAGGTAGTACCGGTATGTGCCCAGACTATTTTTTTATAGCGATCAATAACTGCATGGAGCGCGCCCAGACCCAGCCCTGCCTCATGGTGGACATTTTCTGCTGCTTTCATCTCCTCCACTACCTCTACAAATAGATGATGGTCGATGCCCATAATGATGCTGCTATACATTTCTATAAAGCGACGATAGCTATCATAGGCAAATCTAGCATCTTGGGTGGCATGGCCCAATAGTTCTGTGGTTTCATCGTTTAGACCGAGATTCAACAGGGTATCCATCATACCTGGCATAGAAGTTTTAGCACCAGAACGGACTGATAAAAGGAGGGGGAAAGGAGCAGATCCAAACTGCTTGCCTGTAGCCTTTTCAAGCAGTTTAATCTCTGCAACCACCTGATCCCAAATGGTTTCAGCAAGCGTTTGACCCTGATCATAATAGTTTCTACAACCATCGGTTGTAATGGTAAATCCCGGAGGAATCGGAAAGCCTAAATAGGACATTTGTGCCAACCCATATCCTTTATTGCCCAATAGAGAGCGATCGGCATGAGCCCTCTTTCGAAACTCGATTTCTAATGGCAATTTTGGTGTCGAAGCTTGTCTATGCTCCTCAAATACAGCTGAGTATTCTGCGGTGCGCGACTTCGCTTCTCCTAAAAATTGCTCATCACAAATCGCTTTCGAAAGAGGGCTGTTAGCATAATCTGTATCATAACCAAAACGATAGAGCCAATTTTTGATTTGCTTTTTATTCAACATGTTTCATTATGATCTAATTTTTTTCTTTGTGCTTCGATGGCATCATCTTCAATTTTTTCAAACAATACAGTGGGAGACGCCAAAGCATCACCTGGTTGTACCAGTTTACTGACATCCACACCATGCCAACCGCTTTCTTGTAACCCGAGCATATGGGCTATTTTATCACTGGTGGTAGGCAGAAAAGGTTTGATCAACAAGCTTACAGTAGCAATCAATTGCAAGGTAACATGCAATACCGTTCCAGCTTCTTCTGGATTGCTTTTTACCAAATGCCAGGGTCTTCTATCGGTTAGATATTTATTCCCCAACGTAGCATAACCCATACATAATTGAAGCGCTTCTTTAAATTTAAACTGTTCTATGGCATTCCCTACTGCTGTAAAAGAAGTCATTAAGGCAGTCAGTACAGCCTGATCGGCTTCATTAGGGGCCATACTAGGTGGCACTAATCCACCAAAGTATTGATGGACCAAACTTAAAGTTCTATGGACCAAATTGCCAAGATTGGCTACCAGTTCACGATTGTTTTTATCCTGAAAATCTTGCCAGGTAAAGTCACTGTCTTTGTTTTCTGGTGCAATGGTACAGAGTACATAGCGCAACACATCTGCTTTACCAGGGAAATCTGCTAAATAATCATGGAGCCAAACCGCATGGTTACGCGATGTGGAAATTTTTTGCCCTTCTAGATTTAAAAATTCATTGGCTGGCACCTGCTGCGGCAAAATAAACTGGCCATGGGCTTTGAGCATCACAGGAAATATAATACAATGAAATACAATATTGTCCTTTCCAAGAAAATGGACCAGTTTGGTACTCGGATCTTTCCAAAAAGGTTCCCAATCTGTCTGTTGTTTTTGAGCCCATTCTTTGGTTGCACTGATATAGCCAATGGGTGCATCGAACCAGACATACAGTACTTTTCCGCTTCCTTCGGGCAGCGGAACAGGAATGCCCCAAGATAAATCTCGGGTAACGGCACGGGGTTGTAACCCTTGGTCTAACCACCCCTTGCATTGACCATATACATTGGTTTTAAAGTCTTTATGCTCTTCTAAAATCCATTTTTTAAGCCAATTTTCATACTTATTCAGAGGAAGATACCAGTGTTTAGTGGACCGTAAAATAGGTTTTGCGCCACTAATAGCAGAAATGGGATCAATCAACTCTTCTGGACTTAGTGTGCTGCCGCAAGCTTCACACTGATCACCATAAGCAGCTGGATGGTTACAGCTAGGACAACTGCCTTTTATGTAACGATCAGATAGAAATTGGTTACAAACAGGATCGTAGTATTGTTCTGTTTCATATACCTCAAATATGCCTTTTTGATGCAATTCCTTAAAAAAGTCAGCGGCTGTCTCATAATGGGTAGGTGAGGAAGTTCTTGCAAAGATATCAAAGCTGATGTCCAGCCCTTCTAGTGATTCTTTAATGAGTGTGTGGTATTTATCCACTACTTTTTGAGGCGTAGACCCCTCTTGTTGGGCACGAATCACCACAGGTACACCATGTTCATCAGAGCCACTGATAAAAACTACAGTAGCCTTTTTTTGTCTTAGATAGCGAACATAAATATCAGCAGGAAGGTAGGCTCCTGCCACATGACCTAAGTGAACCGGCCCATTTGCATAGGGAAGCGCAGCGGTAACTGTATATCTTTGAACCATTTGTGTAATAAAATTCAGTAAGCATGATCAATCCATTATCCACCCTTCCCATCCAACCAACTGGCTTTACTGGCCATCTTTAAAAGATGGCTTAATGGTGCCAATTTAGGGAATTATATTTTATTAAACTTCTTGCGCAACCAGCTTATGATGAAGAATTTACAGGAACTTTATAGTCCATTACATTTCTCTGTTTACTATTTCATATGCCCAACTATCTATCATTAAAAACTGACGTTTCCAATTTTGAAGAATTTTGCTAGTGACACCATATTTGGACGCTAGCTCAACTAGCGTTAAATCTTCTTTTAAGTAAAGCTAATACTATTTTAGTCTTTTCTTCCGAACTAAATTGCTTAATCTTTTTCCTGCCCATCTGATTAATGTATTGTATGACTTTAAAACTAAACCATACGGAAAATAAAGTAAAATATTTTTGCAGTCCAGTATAAAATTTGTATAATACAATTATTTTTATAAAAATGCAACTAGCACCTAGCTTTTCGCAGAGGGGCTGCTAATTTTTATTATGAAATTGATCCATAAATTTCATGTATTATTAAGATACAATGTTGATATTTCTTTTATTATTTATTGCTTGTAAGCACATTTCTAGATATGGCGCAGAATATGAAAAAGCTATTAATAGTAGCCCTGAGCCGCTAACAATCATACTTTTAAAGCAAAAATATCGTTATGGGTACCTTCTTCATCAGTTTGTGATGGACTCTGCTAACTGGCCGGAGAACAACACTCTAGAGAGTATAGAATTTACATTGCCTCATTTTGGCAATGATCCTCTGGTAATCAATAAACTGAATGATGAAGGATATGCTGCGTTGCATTTGGCAGCGTTGAATAATGATCATCATATGGTACAAGCATTGCTGTCTTCTTTTAGAAATAGTATTGATGTGAATGCTAAGGATAACAATTATATGACCCCGCTTCATTTAGCAGCGAAATATGACCATGTAAATGTTTGTGCCAGGTTACTGGAAAATCAGGGGATTTTAGTCAATGCGCAAGATAAGGAGGGTTATACCCCGCTTCATGTGGCAGCGCAATATGGCCATGTAAATGTTTGTCCCAGGTTACTGAAAGAGAAGGAGATTTTAGTCAATGCGCAAGATAAGGAGGGTAATACCCCGCTTCATGTGGCAGCGCAATATGGCCATGTAAATGTTTGTCCCAGGTTACTGAAAGAGAAGGAGATTTTAGTCAATGCGCAAGATAAGGAGGGTAATACCCCGCTTCATGTGGCAGCGCAATATGGCCATGTAAATGTTTGTGCCAGGTTACTGAAAGAGAAGGAGATTTTAGTCAATGCGCAAGATAAGGAGGGTTATACCCCGCTTCATGTGGCAGCGCAATATGGCCATGTAAATGTTTGTGCCAGGTTACTGGAAAATCAGGGGATTTTAGTCAATGCGCAAGATGGGTATAGTAAGACCCCGCTTCATTTAGCAGCGAAATATGACCATGTAAATGTTTGTGCCAGGTTACTGGAAAATCAGGGGATTTTAGTCAATGCGCAAGATAAGGAGGGTTATACCCCGCTTCATGTGGCAGCGCAATATGGCCATGTAAATGTTTGTGCCAGGTTACTGAAAGAGAAGAGGACTTTAGTCAATGAGCAAGATGAGGATGGTAATACCCCGCTTCATTGGGCAGCGCAATATAGCCATGGAAAGGTTTGTGCCAGGTTACTGAAAGAGAAGAAGATTTTAGTCAATGCGCAAGATAAGGGTGGTAAGACCCCGCTTCATTGGGCAGCGGCATATGGCTATGGAAAGGTTTGTGCCGGGTTGCTGGAAAAAAAGGGGATTTTAGTGAATGCGCAAGATAAGGATGGTTATACCCCGCTTCATTGGGCAGCGCAATATGGCCATGGAAAGGTTTGTGCCAGGTTACTGAAAGAGAAGGAGATTTTAGTCAATGCGCAAGATAAGGAGGGTTATACCCCGCTTCATGTGGCAGCGCAATATGGCCATGTAAATGTTTGTGCCAGGTTACTGAAAGAGAAGAGGACTTTAGTCAATGAGCAAGATGAGGATGGTTATACCCCGCTTCATGTGGCAGCGCAATATGGCCATGTAAATGTTTGTGCCAGGTTACTGAAAGAGAAGGGGACTTTAGTCAATGTACAAGATAAGTATGGTAATACTCCGCTTCATCTGGCAGCGAGATATGGCCGTGGAAAGGTTTGTGCCAGGTTACTGAAAGAGAAGGGGACTTTAGTCAATGTACAAGATAAGGATGGTAATACTCCGCTTCATTGGGCAGCGGCACATAGCTATAGAAATATTTGTGCCGGGTTGCTGGAAAAAAAGGGGATTTTAGTCAATGCGCAAGATAAGGATGGTAAGACCCCGCTTCATTTAGCAGCGACATATGGCTATGAAAATATTTGTGCCAGGTTGCTGGAAAAAAAGGGGATTTTAGTCAATGCGCAAGATAAGGATGGTAAGACCCCGCTTCATTTAGCAGCGCAACATGGTTTTACAACCATAATAAATATGTTACGAAGCGCTAAAGGAGTTTTAGTCAATTTGAAAAAATAATAATGGTAATACCCCGCTTCATATGACAGCAGCCTTTATCGAAGGAGATAAGGGGCCCAGCTACAGGCGTATTCGGTATAGCTTATTGATAGAGGAACGAGTGCAGGATAGGAAGGTATGGGGCCTAGTTGATGAAGACCTGATGAAAACCCTGCAACCAATCTGAACCTGACAACTACCTCTTTAACAGCTTACTGGCCAACTGCATAGCACGTTTGGCTGGCCAAAGGGAAGCTAAAAAACTAAATAGGATGGTTGCCATAGCAGTATATAAGCCATCAACTCCATGCATGGCTATAGGATAAGGGCTCCTACGACCCGACCTAATAAAAGTAACAAGGCCAAACTTTTGTTGCAAAAAGCCCAGCACACACCCAATGATAAGACCATATACCATCCCTTTTAAGGATACCAAAAGTCCATTATAGAAAAAAATCTTACCTATTTGACCCGGTGTAGCCCCGAGTGAAGCAAGTATGGCAATATCTTTTTGCTTGTGTACAATCAACATACATAACATAAAGAAAATATGGAGCGAGGCCAACAGCAATACCAAAGCAAAAATAAAAGAGACAGAAAGCCGTTCAATGAAAATAGCCCTGAGACGTGGCTGATTTTGTTCATCTCGATTGGTTGCCTCATAGCCGTCTGGTAGTAATTTTTGTATGGTTGTTTGTATGGTTGCCAGATCGGCTCTATCGTTGATGACAACCTCCCAATAGCTCCGTTTATGCCATCCATCTGTCAAACTTTCTACAAAGTGTATAGGGGCAATCATATAGCTGCGATCTATTTGTTTTGCTATAGCAAAAAGCCCATTTACGTCTAAGGTCATGCGCTTGTAGGGGCTCTGTAGATGGTAACTACCCTGCTTTGGATAAAATACCTCTACCCTATTGCTATGAGGCGCCCATTGTAGCCATTGGGCAACCTGTATACCTGCAATAGCACGAGGCCTATCCTCCTCCCAAAAAGCAACCGCATCCATACGGGTACAATTTTTATAAAAGTCACTTGCCGTGAAATTAGACGAAACACCTTTAATGGTCACAATGGCTTGCTGGCCATGCAACCGTACCAGAGCGGTTGCTTCTAATACCTCCACGATAGCTGCTACACCCACCACACCCATTATATTGCTTTTTAATTTGGGATCATAGACAAACGTTTTACCTGTCTGAGATGCTATTTTTAAGGTAGGGGTATAGGCATAAAATAAAGTAGATAAGAGCTTTTCCATACCATTCATGGTAGATAGTATCAGCAGCAAAATAGCTGTACTCACTGCCATACTGTAGCAAGCAAGTTTAGACAACCTATGGATCAATGTTGTACTACCATGTTTTTTAAGGTAACGTTTGGCAAGAAAAAAAGAAATTTTCATATAACTTATAATAAGTATAGAATATCAGTGAATGATAACCTTAAGATGGTTATAAAAAACATTACATAGCAGTAACAAAAAGTACTAAGCAAACTGCTTGTATAAATTTAAAAATTACTCTATTTTTGGCTGCTAAAAGCAGGTCCTAAAGCCTATCAAATGCAGTTTTAAATTTAATTTATTTTTCACTTTTGTATTATGTATTGGACACTTGAATTAGTATCGCATCTAGAAGATGCCCCTTGGCCAGCTACCAAGGATGAGTTAATAGACTATGCCAAACGGTCAGGCGCACCTTTTGAGGTGATTAGAAATCTAGAGGAATTGGATGATGATGATTATCCATATACATCTATTGAAGAAATATGGCCTGATTACCCAACAGGTGATGATTTTATCTTCAACGAAGATGAATATTAATCACTAAAATCAGATCTAGGTAATAAGGCGTTATGGGTTGAATTATAACGCCTTATCCTAGCAACGCTTTAAATGGGTTACATTCATGCACAAAAAAGACAAACGCATTGCACCATCTATAGGCTTAACAATTGGATTGTTGCTTTCTTATTGTATGCCATGTATGGTAAAAGCAAATCCTACGTATAGCGTTAGAAGCATAACCATAACCGCTACAGCTGCTATAGCACCAATAACAGTAAAACGCTATCCCTGCTTACGTTTGGTACAATGGCTGGCCCCTACAACAGATGCCACATTGATCCGCAGATACATCGGCTTGGAAGCTGGTGCAGATTTTGATGGACCAACCCTCTTGGCTATCAAGCGCAGGTTAATGGCACTCCCCTACTTTTCAATGGTATCCATTACACGCAAAAGGGTTGAGGAGGATAGCACAGCTATGCTAGCTGATCTGATGATAGAAACCAAAGATCGATTTCCTATAAGCGTAGGCTTCAACCTAGATGAAGGACCATTGTTTACCCTAACCCATCATAATGCATGGGGCTATGGACACCGTTTGAGCCAGCATTTTTTTCTAAAAAAAAGATGGGGGTACGGAGTGACTTACGAGCTGCCTAAACTGCATAGCAACTATTTTTTTGGCGGACAACATTACAACCAAAGAGGCAATGGCTGTGGCAACGAGACTAAAAGTAGCTATAGATTCAACTACCAAAACCTATGGATGGGCCAATTATTGGCTATAGAAACAAAGGAACCCTACGCTCCTTACTACTGGATCACTGGGCTAAGTGGCGCCAGGAAACGGTTTATGCCAGCTGTTTGGGAAACTGAACATAAAGCCAATTATACCTTTATCTTGGGTAAGGTAGGATGGGTAGCAGATGACTACACAACGATACGAAGCGTCTACAGCCTGCATACCTTGGAAAGGTTACCAAAGGGTGGATCTATAGAAATCCTATATGGTTACCAAAAGGGTGCCTTGAACAATAGACACTATATGGGTATCAGTTGTATTAAAAACATAGCAAGCCCCACGCTTCGATATTTGCATTTAAGCTGTGAATCGGGAACTTTTATGCATAAAAAAAGACTCGAAGAAGTGATACTGAAGCTAGCATTGGCCTATGCTGGTCCGCCTATAGAGACATGTAATGGGGCACGGCTGTTTATGGCCATAGATTATATAATGGGTTGCCGCATGCCTAAGGAACGCATGTTAGGTATCAGGCGCCGTGATCCTGAAGCCTTAGAGCCCCCTGACAGCAAGAATAGCATGCAAGCGCCCATCCATGCACGCCTCAATGTTCACCTAAGCAGCTCCTTGCACATGCCGATTATGGTAGCTTCTATTCGTTTTGTTTGCCTGGGCTTTACTGATTTTATAGCGCTTTATAATCAATACAATGCACTATTGAATCAAACATTTATAGACAGCTTTGGGGTAGGCTTACAGCTAGAGCATGCTACCATGCCATGGCTGGCAGCAATTTTTAAATTGGGGTATAATCCTTTATTAGGCAAAGCGGTACCATCGGTACAGTTTGCTATGGGCCACTTTAAAAATAAAACAGATCCTAAACCTACACAGGTTGCCTACAGCTAATCATCTTGTTCTATTTACTTGCCTATGGTGGCCATAGAAGCACTTTACCAAAAGTATTTAACGACGCAATCTGTAACCACAGATACACGCCATTTGGCTCCAGGTGCACTTTTTTTTGCCATTCGAGGTCCTCACTTTAATGGCAATGCCTTTGCAGCAGAGGCCTTAGCAAAGGGCGCCCGTTATGTAGTGATAGATGACCCTACCTATCGCATCTCTTCACCTGCTTATATCCTAGTAAAGGATAGCCTAGCCACACTGCTACAATTAGCGCGTTACCATCGGTCGCAATATTGGGCTGATTTTCCAGTTGTAGCCATAACTGGTTCTTATGGTAAAACCACCACGAAAGAGCTTATCTATACCACTTTGCGGACTACTTATAGAGCAGTAGCTACCAAGGGAAATTTAAATACACCTATTGGCGTTGCATTAACCCTTTTGTCGATGCAGCCAGACACCCAAATAGCGGTTGTAGAAATGGGGGCTACGCAATTAGGTGATATTGCATTGTGCTGTAAAATAGCCAGCCCCACACATGGCCTCATTACTGCTATTGGAGCAGCGCATCTTGAAGGATTTGGGAATATAACAGGTGTGATGCAAGGGAAAGGCGAGCTATATGATTACCTTTATCTTACTGACGGAACCATTTTTTTGAATACTGCAGACCCTTTGTTGTCTACCATGAGTAAGCGATTTACAAAACCTATTACCTACCCACAACCTAATGACTTTGCACCGCTAGCATTGGCCGGACAGGAGCCTTATTTGCGCTATAAATCAGCAGAAGGAGGGGTATTTACCACCCATTTATTAGGGAAAGCGCATATCAGCAATATCGCAGCAGCCCTTTGTGTTGCCAAATACTTTAAGGTAGCCAGTGCAGCAGCCCATCAAGCCATTCAAGGTTATATCCCGAACAATCAACGGATGCAATTGGTGATTAAAGGGAGCAATCAATTGATTATAGACAGTTATAATGCGAGTCCTGCTTCGGTTCAGGCAGCACTAGATACGTTGGTACAGTTAAAGGTGGGCTACCGGGTGGTTATCTTAGGGGACATGGCTGACTTAGGGAACGAAACGGCTGTTTGGCACGACCAAATTGTTCAACAGCTTTGTGCGCCCCACTATGACCGTGTACTGCTATGTGGTCCTTTTTTTACCCTTGCTGCGCAAAAGCAACCCAATACCAAAATTGAGTGTTTTCCTGATAAAGCAGCATTGGCAGATTATCTAGGTAGGCATACCTATCAAGGTAGTGGTATTTTATTAAAAGCGGCGCATGGTATGGCCATACATACGCTAGTAGAGCAGTTGAAATGAGGCCTACGATTTGATAATTCAGGCTAATTTTTAGCGATTATATGCGCTTTTTTGTTATAATTTCAGTAAATTTACATACCTTATGTTTGTAAGGCCATATTGGATAGGTGGGTGAGTGGCTTAAACCAGCAGTTTGCTAAACTGCGGTATGGATGATTCTGTACCGGGGGTTCGAATCCCCCCCTATCCGCGTATTATTTTGCTTATCTATTCGGGGCGTAGCGTAGCTCGGTTATCGCGTCTGCTTTGGGAGCAGAAGGTCGCAGGTTCGAATCCTGCCGCCCCGACGAAAGGTAGCCAACCTACTTTCGTTTTAGGTTCCGTAGCTCAATGGATAGAGCAACTGCCTTCTAAGCAGTAGGTTGAAGGTTCGAGTCCTTCCGGGACCACACCATATTGATCAATTCGCCAGCTTTATTTTGTATCTATTCACGCCTCTGGCTTGGCCCCTTATCTCCTTCGATAAAAAGTCTGGCCCGATAGTAAATAGATGAATCGATATGTTTTTTAGCGGGAAAATCGTGCACTCAGCTCGCAAGCGAGCTTCAAACAGACGATTTTCTAATCCGCTAAAAAACATATCGCTCAGCTGTTAGTGTTTTACTAGAGCGCCATTTTTTTATCGAAGGAGACGCGGCGGCTGGTAATGGATTAGCCACTTGCTTTTTCAGAAAAACGTAGCCATAGTGATGTATGGATACAAAGAGGTAGGTGTAGGTCAAAGGTGTAGGTCAAAGGTGTAGCCATAGTGATGCATGGATATGGCAGAAAAGTAAATTTTAGCCGCAGTGGTGAATAGATACTTTATTTTTTTAGATGTGCTTCTTGTATATCATAGGCCCAGTTATCGACCATCCTAGTTGACTCATTGAAGTTAAGGCCTAGTAGTATAATGGCTTTTTGTCTGAGCAAATAAGGCTTGTAGTAGCCATTTTCTTGGATTTGTTGCAAGGCTATTTTGCCACTGGATTTATATTTGTTAGGTAGGAGGAGGGTATTGCTATCCTCCTCCCCCTTAGAAACGCAGCTTGCGAGTTTCCCCGCACTACGCTTGAGCCCCTTATCTAAGTCCTGTTGTTCTAGAACCGGCTTGTCCATCATATGTTTTCAACTTTTGGTTTCTTTTGTGGTGACACTAGTAGTAGTGAACCTTCTTTTGAGCATGGGCTCTGCAACATTTTTGTACGCATCGCTCTTTCTTCAAAATACTTTTTCCATCTTATATCTAGAGGATTTGCATCAGCTCTGATTTTAACATGTCGTCTTATAGGTATATCGCTTAGTTTTAGTAAACGTATTTCCTTTAAATGGTTTCCTGCTATAGATGAAGCAAAGACCCACTGGCGTAGACCCCTTACTTTAAAGTAACGGTGCTTTATCCAACGTAATCCTTTGCATGGATGTCTTCTCTTTGCCCATTTCCATAGTGACTGCATAATTTCATGGTCTATTTTTCTAAAAGCCTGCTTTGCGCATACATGGCGATAATAGTTACCCCAGCCTCTTAATAGAGGATTGAGTAATTTAATCATTATTGCTTGTGTATTTGCTATGTTTGTTTTTATTGATGTACGCGCTTTCTTAAGCATGTTCTTAATACCTTCTTTTGAAGGTTTTATGATCAATTTCTTATTGTATTTACGTACATTACAACCAAGAAAATCGAACCCTGTATTAATATGAGTAATCTTTGTCTTTTCTTCTGATAGAGTAAGACCTCTTTCAGAAAGGAAAGACTCTAGTAGTGGTTTGACTTCATTTTCCAGTACTTCACGTGTGTTTCCTGAAATAATGAAGTCGTCCGCATACCGGATTATGTTTACTCCACTTCTGATCTTTACTCTTTTTGTACTGCCAATTTTTCCAAAGCGTTCTTCTAATAATTTTTCGAGTCCATCTAAAGTCAAATTAGCTAATACTGGAGAGATGATACCGCCTTGAGGGGTACCTGCAGTTGTGTGATACAGCTTTTTCGATTCTATGTAACCTGCTTTTAGCCAACTAGTAAGCATCCGCTTTTCCATAGGAATGTGCTTAATAAGCCATTGATGGTTGATGTTATCAAAACAGCCTTTGATGTCACCCTCTAATATCCATTGCGGATGTTTATCTGCTGCAAGCAATATATGACTCGCTTTGATAGCATCTGCGCAAGATCTTTTCGGTCTAAAGCCATAGGAATGTCGATCACTGGTTGTTTCAGCTATCGGTTCCAGCGCAAACAGATACAGTGCTTGCATGGCCCTGTCTTTCATCGTAGGTATTCCAAGAGGCCTTCTTTTGCCATTGGTTTTACTAATGTAGATCCGTTTGAGCGGAGAAGGCTTGTATCCTCTCTGTTTTAATTGCTTGATGCCTTGAAATTTTGTCTTATCAGTGGACCATAGTTGACGATCTACTCCTGATGTCCTTTTGCCTTGGTTTTCCGTTACTCTTTTTACCGCCAAGGCTTTCCCACTAAAAGACCGTGTTAGAAGATGTTGTAAGACTTTTACCTTACCCCATCTTCCTTTTTGGACCGCCTTAACAATACGTCTTTGTAGCCGCATAACAACTTTCTGACACTTTTTCCAGGGTAGCTGGTTCCATGCCGAGGGGTTATCGGTAGGTGCACTTACTGTGTTTAGACAGGTAATCATCTGCTTTCCTCCCTTAAGTGGTTAACAAAGTTTCTTGTCACGAGGGACCTAGTGGAAGTCTGCCTGCTTTCGCATGGGTTAATATTACAAACCCTATCCATTCCGTTACAGAGTGGCATTCGCTTGCTCCACTTTCCTTTACCTGCATGCTCAACAGTTTTCCTTGCGGTCTACCTGCCTTTTAATAAGGCGAGCATACAGGCTTACCCTGTTCCTTCTATCATACTTGAGTGACTTAGGTGGCTTCAATATGCCGGTGGGTTGACTGTTTGCGTACATCCAGAAATCTAAAATGTATCCTACCCACATACCTTTTTGGTTAGAGCTTGTCAGCATCTTTAGCTCTTTTATCATAACGGCACTTGCTTAAAGCTTCACTTATGTTCACCATATCACTAGCCTAGCCCTCCAACCGCATGATGCTTGCAGTTTATGCCCATCTCGCGATGCGGCATTTCCTTCTTTTCAAGAAGAAGAGGTTCATTGTCTGTATCGCTTAGCACCAATCGGTTGCCCCATTCGCACCGATACGTAGGCTCAGATGGCAAAACATCTGGTTTAATAAGGGGATGATTCATTGTTTTTTTGTTCACAATTTAATGTCTCCCCTTTTAAACAATACGGTAGAAGACTTTCAGGTCGCACGATTTCTATAATGTAGATTGCTGTTTCTAATTCTAAAACGATATCTGATCTGCCTTGACTAGAAGCGGATTCGCTATACATTTGCATTTTCCTGCCCCCTAGAAATCCCAACCCTTGCAGCAGCATATGTAAATTGCTATGGTATTGTTTTTCCTGTTTTGTATCGATATAGTAAGGAAGCGTAGCAAAAGCGATATTGATATGCTCTATAAAGGTTTCAATCTTCTTATCAGATAATGCCTTTCTGATTGTATCTCGCGCTTGTAGGAAGTAATCTTTTACGCTCTTTTCTAAACTCGACTGAATACTTTTTTGAAAGGATGCTTCTATTTCTTTATTAGGAAATTTTAATCTATATAGACCGGTAGATTCATCATAGTGATCAATAGTCAGATAGCCTGTTTGAAACATCAGAGACTTTAAACTAATCTCATTTCTGCTTTCTGTATACATTAACTCTTCTCTGGTGGCCTCTATTTGGAGGTTACCCATGTTCATATCAAACCTATCAGGATCTGCTAGCATCTGATTAATAAGTAAGCTTGGGCTGCCTGATTCGTACCAGTAGTTGGCTAGTTTACCAGAGTCTAAAAATCTTAGCGTAGACCACGGGTTATATACACTTACCCCATCTTCATAAAATGAGGCCGTTGTGATAGGTTGAAGGTATAATTTTGATTAATCTTCCAGGGTTATTTCCTTGCCATATTTGATGTTATAGTGGTATAAAACTATTTATTTACTGATTTTTTAGTCATTTTCAATCTATTTTGGACACACCATTCCCCTAGATACCTCTTAATATGATGTTTGGGGACCTATATAAGTTATAGGCTATTGCCTCCATAACATGTTGCGTATGGGTTTTAGCAAGGCCTATATATCTGGCTCCTGAGCTACGGAACCAACTTTTAATACTTCCAAATACCCGTTCTACTTTATAGCGCGTTTTAGATACTAATTTATTAAACCGTTTAGCAGTGGGTGATAAAGGATTGTTTCTAGCCCCTTTTTTCTGAATAGCTGATTTTAACTTCTTTTTCTTTAGTAAATTTTCGTTGGGCGACCCGCTATAGCCTTTATCTGCATAGAGTCTGCTGCCTGATTTTAGCCTTACTTTATCCAATAATACCTGTAAATGCCCACTATCATGACTAGATGCTTTTGTGGTACCTACGGCTAGCACCAACCCCTCTTTGCTTTCCACAAGAACATGCCGCTTATAGCCATAGTAGAGATGATGGCCTTTTTTTATCCAACTTGCTTCTGGATCTACTCCTTTTTGATAACTTTCAGCTGTGGTTATGGTTCCATCTTCATGCAGATCGTAGCTTTTTTTACCTTTAGGGCGTCTAGGGGTAGGGGTAATAGAAGCATCTACAGCTGCTGAACCGTTTTGAACCAATACACCATGATCAGATAGCTGATTATTAATGATATGCAATAACTTTTCTAAAGCATTCTTCTCTGTAAGGGTAGTTCTAAATCTACTTAGTACACTATGATCTGGAACAGAACTATCCATCGAAATACCACAAAATCTGCTAAAAGTGATACGATCATTCACTTCTTCTTCGACTGCATAGTCGCTCAAGCCATACCACGTCTGTAGCAATAGCATTTTGAATAGAAGCAGAGGACTATAGGCCGGTTTGCCTGATAAACGTAAACCTTTAGGATAATGTAATCGGAGTGCTTTTTCTACTACTGACCAATTAACTAGCTTGTTGATTTGATCAAAGAAAGTGTGTTTGCACTTACGCTTATTGGCGGAAATATCTGAAAAACTTAATTGCTTAGTTTGCTTGAGCGACATACACAATATTATTAAAAGTTTTAAGCATCAATACCTAAAAAAATCAATAGAATTTAACCTTTTTTTACCTTCTTCTAAAAAATAAAAAGATACTTTTTATGGCAAATCGTAAAGGTCTATTGCAACGGCCTCAAAATTTATAACCATTGTAATAAGTTGCAATAGATCTCATTACTTCTGATTCAGTGATTTTTTTATTTGCTTTTTCACTCCAATTTTTAGCAATATATTCTAAATTTTTTGAGAAAATAGTTAGGATTTCTTGTTGTGTATAACCAAACATGGCATCAGCAGATGCATCAATGGTAATATCTTTTAAATGATTAGCGCCTGAAAAAACATCGGATAAGCTAAATTTGCTTACACCAGTGATAAAGGTGAGCTGAAAGTGGTCATTTAGTGACTTTAAAGTCATAAAGAAGTCTTTCATGACCTTGATATTGGCTTTTTCTAGGTCGGAGCCTTTGGTTAAATTAACAATAGGCGAGTCATACTCGTCTATCAACACGACTGGCTTAGGTTCATAGCCATTGCCTAAATTTGAGAGTAGGCGAACCAAATCCTTTAGTCGATCTTGTATATCTCGATCTTGAATGGCTACCTTATATGCATCAGCTATTCTACTCAACTCATTTTTTAAGCTGCCTTCTAGTTTATTAGGATTGTTGTTCAGGCTAGAAAAGTTTAGGTTAATCAGTGGATATTTCTTCCACTGATAGCCGTTCTCTGGTTTACCTATATGGTAATCTTTAAATATTTCTTGTTCTCCGTTACAAATGGTAGCGAGTGTATTAATAAAGAGAGATTTGCCAAATCTACGAGGCCGAGCTATAAAGATAGGGTTTCTCTTTTCAATTAACGCTTGGGCATACCGAGTTTTATCTACGTAATAGCCTGTGTCAATAACTGATTTGACATCTGAATAACCAATAGGTAGTGCATTTATCTTAGGCATAGAGATAGATCGTATTTAGGTAAGGGGGAAACATGGTATCTCAATGTTACGGAAAAAATGTATTTTAGGACAGCGGTGCAAAAAGTGGTTTATATATGATTAACATGCCCGTCGCTTATAGCCGTCAATAAAGAAATTAGGCACTTTCAGTAAATTGTAGTTTTTAAAATATCTATTTTCCAGCGGATCAGAAAATCATTTTGTTTGAAGCACGCGCAGCGGGCTGAGTTTATGATTTTCCCGCTGGGAAATAGATATTTTCATTACTTTTACTGCGTGCCTAATTCTTTTATTGACGGCCATAATACCCGTATAGCTCAATTTTATTGAATAGAAAATTATGTATCTATTCAGCACTGTAGCAGACAATGCGTTTTTTCTAGTTTTTTACCAAAATTTAGTACAAAGCTTACGCGTTTATGCTAAAAAGCTATCCTAAAAGTATACTTGTAATAGGCCGAAAAGCAAATTTCGGCCTGTGCTACATCAACTTAAGGATCTGCTCCAGCTCCTCACATAGCCATTCGTCCAACTTCTTACTCAATTCCTTATCATCCATCTGGTTCAGTTTTTCCTTTAGCTTCTCAATCAATTCCTTATCTCCCTTAAGGATCTGATCCAGTTCCTCACATAGCGATTGGTTCAGCTTCTCACTCAATTCCTTATCTCCCTTAAGGATCTGCTCCAGCTCCTCACATAGCCATTGGCCCAGCTTCTCATTCAATTCCTTATCTCCCTTATCATCCATCTGGTTCAGTTTTTCCTTTAGCTTCTCAATCAGTTCCTTATTGTGCTCATCATACGCCTTCTTTAGCGTCTCACACTTTACTTCTTGCAGCTTTTCATATATCTGCTTCAGATTCTTTTCCGCATTCTCATACTTCTGCTTCAGATTGCCCAGTTTATCATCGCATTCTTGTTTCTCCCTTGTATGCTGCTTCTTCAATACCATATCCTCACCAGCCCCATACCTCTGATCCATATACTCAGCTAGCTCGTTACCCAGCTTCTTGTGCTCCTCAGAAAATTTCTGAGACAGTTGTTGCTTCAAGTTCTCACAATTCTCATTCAGGTTACGCTTCACTCTCTCCTCCACCCATTCATACATCTGACTCAGCTTCTTATTCAGCTCATCTTCCACCTCTTTCTTTTTTCCGACTTTCTGATTAACGTGATGAATAGGAACATACGTAGACTGGTTAGACGCGTGAACACTATGTTGATCATTATCAACAGTTGATTTAGCAACTGGCTCCTGTTGCTGATTATCCCTACCTCCAGCAGCAGAGATTTTCGCTTGATTTCCCGGTTCTAGCGGTGTGGGTGTGGTTTTACCACTAGGGTAGCTACATCGAGTAAATAAGATCAGTGTAAAAAAAAGGAGGGAAAAGCCTCTTTTGAATAAAATTTTCATTTTAGCTTCTGTTTTATTATTTTGAATGTACTGTAATCTATAAGCTAACCGATAGGCCAACCAGATTACCAAAGCTATAAAATTTTTCTATAACTAGCCAAATTTAAAAAAAAGCCAAATTTTTAAAAAACAAAAGAACTGTGCACTAACCTTGCTGCAAGAGAAACAATTGTTTATAGACTCCTCCTTGTGCAAGTAAACTGGAATGGGTGCCTTGTTCTACTATTTTCCCTTGCTCCAAGACGATAATTTTATCGGCATGATAAATGGTACTGAGCCTATGGGCTACTATAATAGAAGTCTTATCTTTAATAAGTAATTGAAGACCTTCCTGTACGCTTCGTTCAGAAGCGGTGTCTAAAGCTGAGGTGGCTTCATCTAATACCAAGATAGGTGGATTCCCCAATACCGCTCTAGCAATGCAAATGCGTTGCCTCTGACCCCCAGAGAGCTTGTTGCCGTTTTCTCCAATAATGGTATCGTATCCTTTCGGCAACCGCATGATAAAATCATCTGCGCAAGCTACTTTAGCTGCTTTTATAACCTCCTCCTGACTGACTCCTTGCCTATTTAGCAAAATATTATTCAAAACAGTATCGTGAAATAAAATAGACTCCTGGGTGACCACACCCATCAAATGATGGAGCGATGGAGCACTAATCTGATCAAGCGGTAAATGATCTATTTCAATAACACCATCATCTGGTTGGTAAAGGCCGGATAAGAGCGCTAAAAGGGTAGATTTACCTGAGCCAGATGCACCAACCAATGCCACAGTTTCGCCCTTTTGAAGGGTAAAATTAATCTGATGTAAGACCTCCTTGCTACCGTCATAGGAAAAAGAGACATTTTTAAAAGCTATTGAGGCTTTGAAGGTGGTGCAGGTATGTTTCCCTGTCACCGCTTTAATCTGTGGTTTTTGATCTAATAAATTAAAAATACGTCTTCCAGCAGCTATGCCACGTTGAATATGTCCAATAGATCTTGAAATCATTTTGATCGGTATAAGGGTTTGGGAACAAATAATGATATAAGCAATAAAAGTACTAGGGGTCAGCGCACTGCGATCCAAAAGGACCAAATGGCCACCATAAGCCAACATAATGGAAACTGCTACTAGGCTTAAAGATTCAGATAGCGGCGCCATCATACAGGATTTTTTGGCTACAGCGCTATTGGTATGGGCATATAGCTTGCTTTCTTTACTAAACTGCTCCACAGCATATTTTTGCGCTCCAAAAATTTTGATGATAGCCATACCACTTATGGTTTCTTCAATCAGGTTCATTAAATTCCCCAGCGACTTTTGGGTTTCATCTGTCCATTTACGCAGGGATTGTATAATCGCAGCTATGGCCCACCCCACAATGGGTAAAAATAATAAGGTAAAAAGGCTAAGCTTTGGAGACATATAAAATAACACAACTATATAACAAAAAAGTTGAGTGGGTTCCTTTAAAAATAGCCGCAATGCATCGGCCACAGCATGTTCAACTTCTTGAATATCAACTGTAATGCGTGCCATCACATCTCCCTTTTTAGTATCTGTAAAGTACTGCACCGGAAGGTCCAAGCTTCTTTGAAAGAGTGCCAAGCGTAGGTTATGGACAAGATGGATGCGTACCTTGGCCATGGTAAGGTCTGCTATGTATCTAAAAAATCCACTCATAGCATTGGAGAGCATAAATAAACATGCCAAGAGACAGAGTGCATTGATTTTACCGTAATCAACAATGATTTTTACAAAAAAATAATTCAATAAGGCGGTAAGATAGCCGATGTCTAGCTGCCATTTTGGCCTTATTGGTGCTGCTAATAGCAAGCGGTTGAGCTCCTCTTGGTTAAACAGCACCTTGAGCAAAGGAATTACTAAGCCATAGGTAGCCAATCCAAAAAAAATGGATAGCAAAATGGCAAAAAAATAAACAAAAGCGCGCTTCCTTAAAGAGCCTGCGTAATCTAAAATCCTAGCATAAATGCGCATGAAAAAAGGTTTTATATAAGGATCTCAACCATCCACAAAAAGATCACCCGCTATTTTATCAGCTAGCAATTTACCACTATTTGTTAAATAAAGGGTATGACCGATCCAATAGGCTAATTTCAAAAGGGTTATTTTTTCTAAATAATCCTTTTGGGTGACCAACAGGTCAATAGCATATTTTTCACGAATCCAATCGAGATCACATCCCCAACAGGTTCTGATGCTGGTCATAATATATTCATTTACATGATTGGCTATGGTTAAGGTTTCGGAGGTATAGGACAGTTTACCATTTTGAATGGCTTTACTATACAGCGCATTATTGGCAATATTCCATTGTCTTTGCAGACCATTATAGCCATGTGCACCGGGTCCTATACCTATGTATGGGCCGGATTTCCAATAGTTTGTATTGTGCCTGGAATATTTTCCCGGTTTACAAAAATTAGAAATTTCATAGTGGACATATCCCTGTTTGCTACAGACTTCGACCATTAATTCAAACTGTTCGGCTGCTAAGCTTTCATCTATTTCGATCATACTGCCTTGTTGGTGCCAATAGCCAAAGACTGTTTTGGGCTTAATGGTCAAACAATAGGCAGAGATATGCTCTGGTTCTAGCAATAGGGCTTGTGTGAGATCGGCATGCCAATCGAGGGTAGTTGTACCCGGCATCGCGTAGATGAGGTCTATACTTAAGTTATCGAAGCCAGCCATACGTGCCCATTCTACACTATTTTTTGCCATGGAACTGGTATGGGCTCGATTCACATAACGCAGTGTCTGATCATTAAAAGACTGTATGCCTATGCTAAGTCTATTGACACCCATATGGTGCAGTCCTTGCAATTTTGCAAGGGTTAAGTCATCCGGATTGGCCTCTAGGGTAATTTCTGCTCCTGGCGCTATGGGAAAGCATCGTACCACTTGGTGAAGCAACTGTTCTATTTCAGTAAGGGTTAAGAGAGAAGGTGTACCACCGCCAAAATAAATGCTGGTAATGGGTGTGCCTTTTAAGTAATCCTGACGGAGTGCGATTTCTTGAAGCATACTATCGACTACCAAGGATTTGAGTTTCAAGTTTGTACTAAAATGGAAGTCACAATAGTGGCAAGCTTGCTTGCAAAATGGAATGTGGAGATAGATGCCTGCATGGCTTTTTGGCTGTTCTTGGATCAAGGGCATCTGATGCGTATGGTACAAATTTGTAATGATAGCTATTTTTTTATAATAATACCTATTTATAGCCACCGATAAAGAAATTTGGCGCACAGTAAAAATAATGAAAATATCTGTTCCCCAGCGGGAAAAACAGAACTCGCCCACTGCGTGGGGCTTCAGACATGCTGTTTTTCTGATCCGCTGGGAATCAGATCTTTTAAAGACTACAATTTTACTAAAAGTGCCAAATTTCTTTATCGGCAGCCATAATACTCCTAATAGCTTAATTTATATCCGTATATCCATTCAGCTCACTAGCCGAGCTACCTACAATAAAAAAGGGTATTGTAACAACTTGCAGATTTTGTGTAAAAAACATAAATTTGCATAATCTTTTACACGGCTAGTAAGGTGTATAAAAGAACCCATACATCAAGTGATCGTTTTACTGTCAGGTGCATGCTGCGCACACTGGTAGCGTCTCTCAATGCATGGGTCTAGACGAGACTATAAACATATAATTGCAAACCAATTACACGCATGAATTTAAACAAAAATAAATCAATCCGCAAGGGATTTTTCTTTTCAAAAAAGAAATTTCCGATAATGCTGACTGTATCTAATGGTTTGTTGATCCATTTACTGGGGTGTAATAACCAGGTTAAGAATGGGTTTATTCTTGAGAAAGAACAAACAAACAATGTGGGTTCTTACAAAGAATACGGTCTTGATGGAGAATCCTATATAATATCAAACCAACCTCTAAAAGACTACATACTCAAGGTTTGCGAATTTCTTTGTGAAGAAAATAAAAGATCTGATCTACAATATAAAGGGCTAGAAGAGCTACTAAAAATTATAGAAAATCAAAAAGACTGCATACAAAAGAACAGAATTCTCTTTGTAGTAAATCAAAAAGGACCTGGTTACCCGATCCTAGATGCTGTGGATTCGACGGAAACAGGCCAATTAATAAATTGGGTGAATAGATTTGTAAAGGCAAGCCGTAACATACTGACTAATGAAAAAACTATTGATAAAAACTTGATGACTGATTTCGAAACGAGCTTCTATGCTATTCTATCGTATTTTCCAGCTCTAAATTGTACAGACAAAGCGTACAAACTCTACAAGATGCTTTATGAAAAAGTACACGAATATGATGCAATAGAGGAAATTAGCAATCAAAATTTAGAACGCTTATTAAGCGGTATAGAAGAGCTAGCAACAAAATTGGTTATCAAGTTAACGAAGCTTATATGCAAGCCGTTTTACGATGCTGCAACCAATATACGGGGCATCCTTCATTCCAGAGACAACAAAATACGCGCAATCAAAAAGGATGCTATCAAAAGGAATGATGATGACACATTATTCTATGCGTCTCTTTATAGAGAAGTCCACAAACTAGCAACCCGGAATATTGACGCTTTGTGCAAGAGCTTTTATAAAGGAGCCCAGCAGTGTATAAACCCAAAATCGCTAGAAAATCTTGATAATTTGCACAAGATTCTATATAAAAAAATCTACAAACGTGATCGATATTCGAATATAGATAAAGAACCAAAAGCGCTATTAGAGGATATACAAGTTCTAACAAACGAAGAAAATATTAAGAACCAATCAGCTTTATCCCCCCACGAGCAAGATTCATTAATAGTGTTGGTTAGGAAGCTTGACCCGATTGTAAGGTTCATGCTATCTATGGTTTTTTTACAAGAAGAAGAAGCGCAGGAAATTGGAAGAAACCAAAAATATGCTAAGGAAATGGCATTAAACGTTGCATATGCTTTGGCAATACAAAGCCTATGCAAGCTCGATACTATTCTTTATAATGACATTATCAATAGATATAAGCCAGTAGCGTCATATGGAAATCAAAAACCACAATCGCCATCACACGTTCTAGAAGAGTTAACAGAAAAATGCGCTACCGAGTTCAATAAACTAGCTTCATTAATACAAAATATTAATGATTTTGTAGAATCTAGCCGTAAGGTACTTACTAACCCTCAAGATTATTCTGATTGGGAAACAAAGTTCTACGCTGTGTATGACGACTTGGTGGTTAACGTTTATAGTGAACTACAACCTAATACAAAAGAGAACCTATTGAAAAAGGTGAAGTGCAAATTGAGTAAATTAATTGGTGCCGTATCTCTGCTTCCTCATAAAAAACAAAAATTCGGTCCAAAATGCACTAAATATTCCCCTATGGATTCAGATTCAGATACCAACTAAATCGATTCAGGATATGATGCATCTTCATTTACGGCTTCAACCTCTGATATCGATGCAAGATTCGATGAGTTGCCGTTTATCGATTCAGGCTCTGATACCGGTTCAATTGATTCAGGAATTCGAGTAAGATAACCTCTAAACTATTCCTTGTACTTTGTTTAGCCATAACGATATATAGAGCTAATACATGAATCAACGTATCTATTCACCATTGTGGCTAAAATTTACTTTTCGACCTATTTCAGACATGATTTTAGGGCAGTTATTGTACATAACTGCCCAATTTTTGGTTAAAATTTTCATAAAAAGCTAGAAAAAATGCATTTTCTGCCACAGCAGTGAATAATACGAACTGACCAATTTACCTTTAAGTGTAGCGTACACCTAAAGGTATCGCCTCTTAATGCATGGACCTAAACTAAAATTATAATTAAAAACCAATTACACATATGAGTATAAACAAAAACAAATCAATCCGCAAGGGTTTTTTCTTTTCAAAGAAAAAATTTCCGATAATGCTGGCTGTATCTAATGGTTTATTTATCCATTTAGTTGGGTGTAATGCAAGCCAAATAAAGAATGAGATTAGAGAGCTAGAATCCACATCTTATAATAATAACAACAACAATGACACACAACCGAATGAATTACCTTACCTATCGATCATCGATTTAAAAATGATCTGATTAAATATGACAAACCTTCCCTAGAAAATTGTGTAATGAAAATACACCAGATTTACACGATACTTTGTAAAAAAACCCTGTATTTAGTGTACTGAATTCAAGTCAAAATAACAACCCAAAAGAGTTACTAGAAGCTATAAAAAAGCTGCAAGCCATCAGATTAACAGAATGCGAACAGTTAAAAATGCATAAGCATATTAGCGATTTTGTAACAGACAGCCATGATATACTCAATTCGACAGAAGATGAAGACGTAAAAATCGAATTCATATACGATATTTATAAGATGCTTTATCAGCAAATCCATGGACCTGATGCAGAACCAAATATGGATATAAATCTATATAAAAAAGAACCAAAAGAGTTACTAGAAACTATAGAAAAGCTAGAACAAACTAGGTGGTTGAAGCAATTAGACGTATTAGTGAATTATATTAATACGTTTTCAACGCGTAGCCAGTACGTACTTAATTTGAAAGTGCATAATAGCTCATTTATAGAGCAAGAGCAAGAATATATTAAAAAGTTTATGAATTGGTTGTCACTGTTCCATATTACTCTTATACGTGACTGGATCCCTAACATCTCTACGGAAACAGAACCTAACACAGAATCGAATTATCCCAATTCCTTGCAAATTCTTGAAGAACTCCCCCCTTCTTATTAAAGAGTTACACTCAGAAAGTGTGTCCTCAATGGCGCGAACTTGATGGATTAACTTACTCTAATTAATAATTAGATATCTAGTCAAGTTAAGATGTCAATGCTATTACAGCCGCCAATAAAAAATGAGACACGCAGTAAAAAAAATGAAAATATCTGTTTCCCAGCGGTAAAATCATAAACTCAGCCCGCTACGCGGGCTTCGAACAAGATGATTTTCTGATCCGCTGAAAAACAGATATTTTAAAAACTACAGTTTACTGAAGTGTCCCATTTTTTATCGGCGGCTATAAGTCCGTATCCATTCATCACTGTGATTACGTTTTTCTGAAAAAGCAAATAGCTGACCAAGTACCCGTCCCGCGTCTCCTTCGATAAAAAATGGCGCTCTAGTAAAACACTAACACCTGAGCGATATATTTTTCAGTGGATTAGAAAATCGTCTGTTTGAAGCCCGCTTGCGGGCTGAGTTCACGATTTTCCCGCTGAAAAATATATCGATTCAGCTATTTACTATCGGGCCAGACTTTTTATCGAAGGAGATAAGGCGGCCAGTCAGAGACGTGAATAGATACATAAGTCCTTTAATAGCTATAAGCCCCCCCTAATAGCTTTATTTGATTGAAAACCAAACCCTTACCCCCACACAATCCCTATCGCACACTGTTTACCCACCACCTGCAACTCCATACCATCCAACGCCAGGTCACCAAACACAACCTCTGTAGCAGCCGTCACAGCTTGAAGGTCTTCACGTAAATCCTCATCTAAAACCGTACCCCTAATGGCCAACAACTCAATCGGCGCCTTTATAGAACGCTTACCATCAGCTTTCGCCTTACGTACCAACCCAATGATTTCCCTAAGATGGGCAACCTGGTCTAATTCCGCTTGACTGAGCATAGTATCCAATGGCCATTTGGGCCAATTACCCCTTTGGTGAATAGAGCCTTTATGGGGATACATCCCCTGAGCAAGTTCTTCCGTGATATAGGGTAAAATAGGCGCAAAAAGCTGTAACAGACCATAAAAGGCATGGTAAAGCGTTAGCATAGCGCTAGACTGCCCCTGCCTATCCTGCTGCAACCCAGCCCTCTTTCGAAACTCGATTTCTAATGGCAATTTTGGTGTCGAAGCTAGTCTATGCTCCTCAAATACAGGCGAGTATTCTGCGGTGCTCGACTGCACTTCTCCTAAAAATTGCGCATCACAAACCGCTTTCGAAAGAGGGCTATCATAAACCCTGGCTTTACTAATCTCAATATAATCATCACAAAACACAGACCAAAAAAATCTTTCTACCGACTCCAACGCCTCGGCATACCCATAGGATAGGAACTGCAGATGAACCTTTTTAGTCAGTTCTGCTAGTGATTGTAACAGCCATTTATCTAGCGTATGGGTGATCTTTTGCCACTCAAACAGCTGATTGAACCCTTCTACTTGATCAAAATGGCTCAAAATAAACTTGCCGGCATTCCATAACTTCGTAACCAACCGTTTTCCATTTTTCATCACATTATCACAATAGTGCGTATCTGCACCCAAACGCGCATTGGCTGCCCAATAACGGATAACATCCGCCCCATATGTTTCTAAAAGCTTTTCAGGTAGCAACACATTGCCTTTAGACTTAGACATTTTCTGCTTATCTGACGCCAGACACCACCCATGGATCATAACATTTTTCCAAGGCAGACTATCCTCATGCAAATGGGCTTTCAGCAAGGTATAAAAGGCCCAAGTCCGTATAATTTCATGGGCTTGTGGCCGCAAATCCATAGGAAATAACTGCAGATGTCTATTATAATCCACACTATAGTCCTTATCAATCGCATGAGAAGAAAGCTGTGGCGAAATACTACTCGTTGCCCAAGTATCCATCACATCATAGTCCGGCTCTACCTCTTCCCTTGTATAGCCTATCGGCAGATCCTCAAGAGGATTCACAGGCAGTTGGGCTATAGTGGGCAACAAAACTTTACCTTCCTCTCCAGCCCTCTTAGAATACCAAACAGGAAAAGGTACGCCAAAATAACGCTGGCGGCTCATACACCAATCCCAAGCCACACCACCTACCCATTCCTTGAGCCTATGCTGCATCGAAGCAGGGTGCCATTTGAGTTGATCAATTTTAGCCAACAGTGCTGCTTTATGGTCTATGGTCCGTACGAACCATTGAGGAGTCGTCAAAATCTCTAAGGGCGCGCCAGAACGTTCTGCACATTTTACAGATTGATGCACGAGCGTTTGCTTGACCAAAAACGACTGCTCTTTTAAGATTTGAATGATTTTTTCACGTGCTTCTGTGACCTTTAACCCTTCCAATGGACCAGCATGCGTAACCCTACCCTGCTTATTCAGAATGATACAAGTAGGTAGTTGATGCTTTTTCCACCATATAATATCAGTTTGGTCTCCAAAAGTACAACACATCACCAAACCAGTTCCCTTATTGGGTTGCACCAAGGTATCTGCTAAAATAGGAACCCTGATGTTAAATATAGGGGCAATGGCATAAGTATGGGCAAGCTGTTGGTAACGCGGGTCATCTGGATGGTAGAACAAAGCCACACAAGCAGGCAACAACTCCGGCCTGGTCGTAGCAATGGCTAAGGGAGCCTGCGTCGCTTCATGTGTAAATAGGATCTCATGCATATAAGCAGTACGCTCCTTATCTTCAATATCCGCTTGTGCCAAAGCAGTACCATCTACTGGATCCCACAACATAGGCTGTGCACTACGGTATAGCTCACCTTTCTTTAAAAGTGACAAAAAAGACATCTGCGAAAGCTTACGAGACAATGGGCTAATCGTCTGATATTCTAGGCTCCAGTCAACAGACAATGCCATAGCCTTAAAAAGATTCCTAAAATGTTCCTCTTGTGTAGCCACTACCTCTTGACATAACCCTATAAAAGCTGCCCTATCCATACTGGCTGCACGCACACCTTTTTGTTTTTCTACCAACCGTTCTGTAGGCAAACCATTGTCATCAAATCCCATCGGATAAAAAATATTTTTACCCAACATGCGTTGAAAGCGTACAATAAAATCAGCTTGTGCATAGCTGCAAGCATGGCCTATGTGCAGCTGCCCAGAAATAGTAGGAGGCGGTGTGTCTACTACAAAAGTATCTGAACGAGAAGCAGTGGGGTCCCAGCTATATAACGCCTCTGTTTCCCAAAAGCGGCGCCAATGGCTTTCCCGTTCTAAAAAATTATACCGTTGTGGCAAGAAGGGCTTAGTCATTTCGAAAGAAGGCTAAAAAGTTGTAAATGTTAAAAACATCACAAATATAATGGGCTTATAGCCATTATCCTACATTTGAATCATCTATAGGCAAACGCCCTCTTAAAAATGAGTAGCCAGTTCCCATACCTACTACCTATTTTGCCCCTTTAGCTTGCCTAATCTCTTGGCCCATCTTTAGTGCCTTTCTAGCTGCTACTTCTAATACTGTAGCTATCTCTGGGCCTAAGTACGTATTGGCCAGTTTCACATCTATAGCCAATGTTTCTTGTGCCATATGTTGCACCTCTGTTGGATGGATATAACCTGCTGCATGGCGTAGGTCATAGAGCCGTTCTGCCAGTTTAATAAATAGAACAGAAAGCTGTATATGTTCTTCCTTGATCGCTTCTTTCAGTCGATTCTGCACATATAGCAAAGAAGGATGGTCTAGCGATTGCCGTTTATCGATCCCTACCACATTCAAGACAAAAGCATAGACGCCTAAGTTATAATGTTCCTTGACATAAGAAAGCGGTAAACAGGTGCGACGCACCAGTTCATACAACAAAGCAGCATAGATCACTTTAGGAGAATGAAAAGCCCACTCTACTACCAATTCAGCAATGCCTACCGCCCGTACATAAAGCAATTGACCAGAAACATGTCGTTTAAAACCAAAATGTTGCCGCAGCAATAAAAGCAATCCAGAAATAGTGCCTACATCCACAGGATCCATCTGATAAGAGGACTTGCAAACATAATCATGGAACTTCATGAGTGCCATCATCGAATCGGCTTGCTCCTTAGGGGTGGCAGGTGCTTCTAAGGTTAAGGCATCTAGAGGGAGTGTAGTAGTCATCCTACCTAGGATATCTGTCACATCATTAGGCAATACCAACAACATGGTTGGTTGTTTTTCCCCACCCAACGTTTCCCAATAGCCATAATGGGCACCAACAATACTGGATAAGGTTTCCTGTTGCAAGTCTATAGAGGGTGGTGTTTCTGGTTTACCTTGAGGGCCGATTGCATCTATAGCATCACGATAGGTCTGTTTCACTGTAGGTAGTGTTTCAGGAGCAACAGTAGCCTGGCTGATTACCAACGCAGTAGCTTGAAAAAGAATGCATACAGGCTGGCTGCCATCAACAGGATCGGCTAGCTTAAACTGCAAAGCAGTGGAATGGAGTTGTATCCGCACAACGGGCCTAACCGCCTCCTGTAGCTTACCGACACGTAAAACAGCCTTAACCAATAAGTAGACTACTTGATGGATATCACATACCATATAAGGGGATGCCCCCCCATTGGCACTAGTTATGGTTTCTACCAGTAGTCTAGGCGGATCAGCCACCTCTTGCAGCAAGGCCAACTCTACCTTACGGATTAACTTATCTAATGTAATCTGCGTAGGCTTCAACAACGCATGCTTTTTGGCTTTGGCCCTTCTATTGAAATAAGCTACCCAATCATAAAGCTTATTGATAATACTCTGAAAATCCTGTTTATAAAGCGGAATATTGCTATCTAAAAAAGAAATAGATTCCTCAATCTTACCTATTACTTGCGTTAAAATAGCGCCATACCCTTTGGCCTTACCAGCGGTAGGTACCGCAGCTGCATCATAAAGATAGGCTTTTAGCTGCTGGGATTCTCTGATTTTTTCCTGATTTTCAAGGTAAAGAATTTTATTTGTGTAAATATTTTGGTTGACTTTAAACCAAACAATAATCGCAACCATTAATAGGCTCACCACAAATAGTGGCAACAAGGTACACAACATGGGCAGCGTCAAGCCCACAGAGATGGGGTAAAGCGCTAGTAGTAATGTGCCAGCTACAACCCCTATACCCAGATAGAGGGGAAAGAGCGATAAGATTACTCCACAATGAGCCAGCGACAAGGATGTGGTAAAGACCGGGTCTACCAGATTCCACCAGTGCTCAAGTAGATTTACAGGGAGGTAAACCGCTAGTCCTATTAGCCAACACAAACCCATGCACCAAGCTGGAATGGTTTTGCTAAAAAAGGTTTTAGAAGAGGTAAAAAGCGCTCCCACAAGGACTTGACAAATCGCCCAATAGATGTGATCGGGCCTAATAAACCAATAATCTAAAATGGCAGTAGCAACCATATAAAGCCCTGTTAAGCGTATGGTACGATCACTGGGTATCAGCTTGGATAAGCTAACTTTTTTATTGGACCAACGATTCTTAATAGCTTCTTTTCGTTCCACGCGCTTACGTGCATCTGCTTGCTGCAGTTGTTTAAATTGGTAATCTGGACCAACCCAACCTGCACCTTTGGGCTGTTTGAATAAATAGTGGGCTGACATCATAGCTAGGCCATTTGCTACCATAGCAAGGAAAGAGCCATCCATCCCTGTTGAAGGCTTAACCCATGTGTTCCAAGCTAAAATAGCTAGTCCACCAGTTGCCATACCGATCAACGCTGTACGACAAGTACCCCGAAAGCCAAAAACAGCTAATGTAAAAGGAGCAACTGTTATAGGTATCTTACAAGCAAGAGACCAATACATGAGTTTTAATAGGTCTCTACACTTAAAAGCTAAAAGCATAGCCAATAAGCCCACTACTAACGTGGTCCATCTAGCTATTTTAAGTTGACGTGCATCAGCTATTTCTTTTTGTGAGCTTTGCACTATATCATGACTAACCATAACCGCACAAGCATTTAAGCAAGAATCAGCTGTAGACATAGCCATAGCCAGTAAGCTAATAGCAACAAATCCTTTAAAAAAGGGGGGAATATTGGCCATTATATATTCCCAAACTGCTGCTTTGGGTAAATCTGGCGCTCCTGCAAAAACAAATATTCCAGTTAGTATTATAAAAATTTTTATAATAATCATAAAAATAGTTGTATACGAAAAAACATTTTGGGCTTGGACACAACCAGAAGCCATGTAAATCCGCTGTACCATCTGAGGATTTATATAGGATACCAAACAACTCAACGCAAGTAAGATCATACTTACCAACTGCATGCTAGAATGAAATAGAGTGCCAAATTGAAACTTAGTTTGACTCTGTAGCATAGGAAAAATCTCCGCAATTGGCTTGCCTGCTTTTCTAAAGATAAACCAACAGAGTAAAGGGATAATAATCGAAAAGGTGATAAATTGTAATACATCTGTAAAGGTAACGGCACGAATACCTCCAAAAGTAGAATAGAAAACAAGAAGTAAAGTAGCCAATATAGGCATTACATAAGGATTACCTAAGCTTATACACATGCCAATAGCCTGGGACATTACAGTGATTTGCATAGTAATTATAACGATACTACCACAAATACCAATCAGTGCAGCAATAACCCTTGGGCATCTTCCATAGATGTGGCCTATTGTCCCTGCCATAGAGAAATGTTGCATAAATGGCCCCATACGTAATACTAACTTACTAACAACCCATACACCAAAACAATCTAAAAATCTAAGTATTATCCACCATAAGCCAAGTTCATGCACACACTCTACGTTACGCACCAATCCCCCCCCCCCAAAAGCAGTAGCCAATACTGTAGCTACTAAAGTAGCGGTAGAAAACTGTTTACTTCCCACCGCATATTCTCGAAAGGTGGTTTTTTTTCTACTAAAGTAAATACCTACCATCAAGGTTAACGCTAAAAAAGCAGAGACTATCCATAGAGAGATATTAAAGCAGATCATAAAGAAAAACCATTAAAAAGGTTAGGTAATGGGTTACAGCAATGGAACCATTGCTCATGGTAAGGACTTTTAGTTAAAAATCAAAAAAAATAAAGGGGAATAGGGCATAGATACCATACATATTTTATTTTTTATTTGATCAAGAGCAGGAAAAACAAGTTCTGTTTTTTATAAGATGGTTGTTTGGAGGTAACAGGATAATAGATTCCACCTGGCGCTTGGTCAAGCGCCAGGTGGAATATGATGTGGGCCGTTTATGCCACTACTATGTCAGGCATCAATCCTTGTGTGCATCAGGAAACATGGTAAAATCGTGGAAGCTTCCCCCACGCCCATCCTTTGGTTTTTCTTCTCCCCACAATCTCTTCTTCAACCATGTCAGCCTAGATAGGAATCCTCCCCCTTTCTTTGGTGACGTTTCAGTAGGCTGCTGGTGCTGGTTGTTTGTTTTATACCCATCCTCTATATTGTTGCCTTCAGTACCATCTCCTTGGTTGTTAGCCATATTGGGCTGCTGATCAATTGGCAACTGATTGGTTTTTGGGGATATACCTGTAGGTGTAGCTGGCTGGTGTGGTACTACTCCTACTGACGGTGATGCTGCTGGTTGTAATGATACCCCTCCTACTAATTGCAACGCTGCTGATGTTTCTGGATTTGTCTGGTTAGACAGCACATTTTTTGAAGTAGAATTTTTAGAGCATTGTGATTTTGGGTTAGTTGATCTTTTTTTATAGTATACTTTAGGTATAATTGCACTGGTCTGCGTAGTAGATTTTGATTTTAACGGCTTTACCGCTCCGCATGCATCTGATGCTGACAGCAGTATAAGTAGTAAAACCATTGGCGCTTTAGTAGATATGGACATAATAACATAAATTTAGATCGGTTAAGTTAACAGAATGTATATGCACCCAGTAACGCACTATTTCTGCTGCTATTTGGATAGAAGACCCCCTGTTTGTGCTCAAAAAAGCAATAGCAGGCTCTATTAGGTAATCCTAGCCAGTTATGTAAAAATGGATGATTGCGTTACTGAAATAGGCTCAGATAATGGGCAATGGCTACCCATTATGTTTATTTTGTCTTGAAAAAGTAACATAGGCTTTTTGTTTTTTGTTTTTTTATAAATTTATCGTTTGCACGCATCATAAAAGGGTAGTTACCTAAATGAGCGGCTGGAGACCACTTCTACTGGTGGCAACGCTGTTGCTTGCGCGTTTGCTAACCTTAATGGGATTGCTCCATACCTAATGGTAATAAAAAAAATATATTGTTGCAATGTTTTTTAATATTAATTGTGCTGCATGCTTTTTTTTGCTATTTAATGCTCTACTACTGCTCCATCCATAGACCTACGTGGCTACAATTTATATTTTGGTTATGTCTATTATATGCGCTTTATGCTATCTACTTTCTTTGTTGCCGCTTTGGCTATTATACTGTATGGCAAACTTATGCTATATAGTACTCTACTACTTAATAGGTTATAGAAACAAAGTGGTAGTGCAAAACTTAATCCATGCTTTTGCCCACCAAACGCCCCAAAAACGCCAAGAAATAGCAAAAAGCTTTTACCAGCATCTATGTGACTTGCTAGTAGAGCATATAAAAGCTTTAACCATATCTCCGAGGCTGCTGTTGCAGCAAGTTACCATTAAGGATATAGAAAGTATAGAAAAGTTTTACCGGAAAGGACAATCGATTATACTGGTTGCTGGCCATTTTGGCAATTGGGAGTGGATTGCAGATGCGCTTGCATTGCAAACATCCTATACAATAACTGCAGGTTATCAACCTTTACACCATAAAGAGATAGACCGCATTGTGCTCCATTTAAGAACGCGTTTTCAACGAAAAGCCATCCCACTGACTGCCCTATTCAAGCATATAAAAAGTCACAAAGGGGCCCCTGAGGCTACCACACTCTTAATAGACCAAGCCCCATTGCATAGTGGACATGGCTACGCCACCACCTTTTTAACGCAACCAACAACTATTGGAGTAACCGCTGCCAAGCTGGCTCAGCAATGCAACCAACCTATTTTTTACATCCACATAGAGCGCATCAAACGGGGCAAATACCAAGCAAAACCGATATTACTAGCAGAAAAGCCTACCCAACTATCGATTCAAGAAATCGCAGCAGGCTATACCAGGAGGCTAGAAGCAAATATTCTAGAAAATCCAGCCTTTTGGCTTTGGTCACATAGAAGGTGGAAATAGGCATAAAAAGAATAAATTACCCCCATACAATAGTAGACCTTCTGCAAAAGCTATTTGTGATCAGCAATTTTTAGGAGAAGCGCAGTCGAGCACCGCAGAATACTAGATGTATTTGAGGAGCATAGACAAGCTTCGACACCAAAATTGCCATTAGAAATAGGTTTTGCAGAAGGTCTAGTGTGAAGTTTGTATAACCGCATCAATTTATTTAAGATTAATTTTTTGATTACTGCAAGAAGTCTTGTAACTTTTGGCTTACAAACTTACTTACCTTAAGTGGTAGATAAGCATAAACTAAAGCATTAAAATAATATAGCCAGATTATTAAGTATGGAAATCAATATAAAATATTATGCAAGCAGCGCTTTACTCTACTTATCTATAGTAGGTTTAGCTGGAGAAGGATGCAAGTGTAAAGGAAAAACCACACCAAAAGCAGATATCAGTAAAGTCAAAAAATCTAATTACACCATCGATCAGGATAAGCAAGCACCAACACCAAGCCAAGTCTCAACAAAAAACCAAACAGGTCAATCTGATTTAGCACCTATAATCCCTGATAACCAAACGCCTGGTAGCCAACAGGCTACTCTGCCTGTTCAGAATCCCCCTAAAGCTACTGATACCACAACAGAAGATCTTAAAAAAGGAGCCTCTATTCCATCTGGATATCAGAACAAGCGGAATGTTGAAAAGACTAGCGAGGCTACTGAGGCTGTTAGTAGTACTGCTAAGCTCCTAACAAACACAGAATTACAAAAATGGTGTAGTGAGACTAAAAAAAAAATAGCGGAACGTAAAAAGGTGATAGCAGAAGAAGAGGTAAAGGGAATAGAAAACAAAGCAATTGATGCCAATCTATGGAAGACAATGCATAAACAATTTCAAGATTTAATCAAAGAATTAGACAGTTATGATAACTACATAGACAGGTTAAAAAAAACTGGTATAATAGAATCTTATTTACCATTGTTAGACGAAAAAATAGATGATATAATCAGCAAGACATTACCAGAAATCCCTATACCAGAGGAAAGAAAAAACTAAAAGTTTAGCAAAAAACATAAAAATAAGCGATAGCCAACACGCACTAATTGCATCATGCTACTAAGTATACATTACAGTAATGTTTTTGCTTAACTTTAATAGCAGCAGCTAAAGCTGCCCTCTATACAAGCCGTATGCCAAATCTAAGCAATCAAAAGGATTGGCCAGCGCACCATTTTGGCTGACCATATTAGTGTAATGGATACCATTAAATCTATAGTAAAACTATGTTTGTGCTTAACGTTTTTAATAGCAGCTGCATGCAAAAACATTAAGAAATACAACTTGCCCCGCCCACCCATTCTAAACGGTCAGGAATATATTCAGGATCATATAACAATTTCATCAAGAGGTAGGTTGGCATGTATTGGATCAAACAATACCATCATTAGTGAAACAGCCATAACTGATCAAGCAACGCAGCGCAACAAAGGTATACCTACTCAACAAAGGAAAGAGCAGGCAAACAAGAATAATAACGATGAAGGCGCAACTGACCCAAAAACTCAATACAACCAAGAGCAAGAGATAAAGGATGTAGATAAGAACAAGCCAAACCAACAGCATACAACAACACTAGAAAAGGAAGGAGGTGAAGAAGAAGTAAAACAGATAGAGCATGCGAACAAGACAGCGCAAAGGATAGAAACAACGCAGGATATAGCAAAAAAGGGAAACACAGAGAACAAGAACAAGGACAGGAACAAGAACAAGGACAGGAACAAGAACAAGAACAAGAACAGGAACAAGGACAAGAACAGGAACAAGAACAAGGACAAACAGAAACAGAAACAGAAACAGAAACAAAAACCAACGCAAAAAGGACCTGATGTAGTATTTGTTACACCTAGTGTAGAAACTGATAGTCAACTACAGGAATGTAAAAAATTAGTAGAACAAACAATAGGTACGATAAAAAAATTAGAAATCAAGTTCAAAGAAAAAGAAATAAGTAGTATCATAGAACAACTACAAAACTCAACGAAGTCTAATAAGGTGCAAAGAAGGGTCGAGTGCATAGAAAAACATGAAAAATCTTTACAAACTCAAAAAAAAGAGGCGCTAGAGCTAGGAAAAGAAATAAAAGAGCTAGGAAAAGAAATAAAAAAACCAGAGAATCAGATAAAATTACAACCAACATTAAATTCAATAGCAGAAGCATTAAAGACCAAGGCATTAAACCAATCTAGAGATATAAAAAAAACAGAAGAAGCTATAACACAAGCAATAACCAATGTAACAGCAGCAGCGAAAGAAATCAAAAATAAGAAAGCAAGAGAACAAGAAGAAAATGAACTATATGATATGTACCCAAGCAAGCGAGCTAACAATAAAAAGAATCCTAAGAGTATGATGAGTAAGGGTAAGGGTAAGGTGTAGTAGTTGATATTTAATCTGACATTTATTAATTTGTGTTGATATAAATACCGACTACTATTATGAATTTACATCAAAAAATCATCAAGCCGAAAGTAGGCTTATTGGAGCTAGCAAAAACGTTGGGGAACATTTCATCGGCGTGTAAAACTATGGGTTATAGTAGAGATAGCTATTATCGCTTCAAAGCCTTGTATGAAACAGGCGGTCAAGAGGCTTTACAAGAGATAAGCCGTAGGAAGCCGATTATGGCTAATAGAGTAGATCCTAGTATAGAAAAAGCAGTAGTAGATATGGCGATAGATTATCCAGCCTATGGCCAGCTTAGAGTATCTAATGAACTAAAGCAACAAGGTATCCTGGTCTCTCCTGGCGGTGTCAGGTCTATCTGGTTACGTAATGACTTAAATAATATAAAAAAACGTCTTAAAGCCTTAGAAGCTAAAATGGCTCAAGATGGCCTTGTTTTAACGGAATCTCAGCTATCCGCATTAGAAAAACGTAAGCATGAACAAGAAGCATGTGGAGAAATAGATACAGAACACCCTGGTTATTTAGGCTGTCAAGATACTTATTACGTTGGTAACTTTAAAGGGATAGGTAAGGTTTATACGCAAGTATTTATAGATAGTTATTCTCGGGTAGCTCATGCAAAACTCTATACTGATAAGACAGCCTTGACAGCTGCTGATATGTTAAATGATAGAGTATTGCCTTGGTATCAAGAACAAAGCATACCCCTCTTGCGCATTCTAACAGATCGTGGTACTGAGTATAAAGGTAAAATAGAGCATCATGCCTTTGAGTTGTTTTTAAGCATAGAAGGCATAGAACATACTGTTACTAAAGCCTATTCACCGCAAACCAACGGGTTCTGTGAGCGGTTTAATAAAACGATGAAACAGGAATTCTTTGATACAGCTATGCGTAAGAAGATCTATACAGACCTGGATGTCTTGAAACAAGATTTAGATAGCTGGTTACATTATTATAATCATGAGCGACCACATTCTGGAAAGTACTGTTACGGTAAAACGCCTATACAAACTTGGGAAGATAGTAAAAAACTAGCCTTTGAAAAAAATAATCAAATCGCGTATCTTAAGAGCATACCTGACAAACTAAACTTAACTGACATCTATACAGTCTAATTTTTACTGCCTGTCAGATTAAATATCAACTACTACAAGATCAAGTGGTAGATGTTACCCTACTAAATCCCTATAACCCAAAAAATTTTAGAACAGATAAACTTTCTATATTAGATATAAAAGCAGTAGGAGAAACAGGCAAAAGGTTTAATATAGAGATCCAAATCACAGATGAATCAGATTATGATAAGCGTGCCTTATATTACTGGGCTAAGCTGTATACAGAACAGTTAAAAACTGGAGCAGGATATGATACCCTTAATAAAGCAATAGGGATTCATATATTGAACTTTACTTCTATTGTCGGTGCAGATAAGTATCATAATGTATTTCATATAAAAGAAAAAGAGAGTGGGCTGCCTTATTTTACCGATTTAGAATTGCATACCATAGAGCTGATTAAATTCAGCAACGATCCCAATGAAGATCTAAAAACCTTATTGGCAAAGGTAAAAAATGGATTAGACATTTGGACTGCTTTTCTTACCCGCAACGACCTACTCAACAAAGATAACTTACCTCAACCCTTGAATAACGACAGCCTAAAAAAGGCATTGCATGTTTTAGAGACGATGAACTTTACCGATGAGGAAAGGATGGCTTATGAAGATCACTTGAAATGGCTCAGAATAGAAGCCAATACAATAGAGAAAGCTGAAAAGAAAGCGCGACTAGCAGGAAAGCTAGAGGGAAAACTAGAAGAAAAACTGGAAATTGCTAAAGCTATGCTAAAAGAAAGAGACTCAGTAGAAAAGATTATACGTATTACTGGCTTATCCATTAAGCAGATAGCACAACTAAAATAGAGTTCTGTCTCTGAACCATACCCAATCTAAACGATCAAAAGATAAAAGGATGATATGGAATATTTTTGTAAGTTTGCAAAGGAAAGATTGGCCAATTTCTTAAAATTGGCCAATGACATGCTATAGTCTGACCTTCTAACGAAGGTCTATGTAGATTCAGCCATAGCAATAAACATTTAGAGCAAAAAGCTTTAAAAATCAAAAAAAATAAGAATTTACCAACCAAGCGCCTTGACCAATAATATTTAGTGCAATGCATACCACGAAATTTATACTAAAAATATATTTTTGCTTTACTTTCTTAATAGCAGGCGCATGTGACAATGAGATCAGACCCAAAATGGAATTACCCGAGCCCCGTCCAGAAAATCAGAAAAAAAATAGCAACCGATCTGTAAACATTACATCAAAGGGTACGGTTGTATGCGTGGGGCAGTACAATACCATTGAGGTCAACCAAACTGATGAAGCAATACAGACCAACAAAAGCATAAAAGCTCCAGATGATAGCACACCAGATAATAAAAAAAATACACCAGCTGATGAGCACACATCTATAACCATCACCTTAGACAATCCTGATGGAATTACAGTGATAGGATCTAATAATACCATCATACAGAGACCTGTTCCGCAACCAGTAACTAAAGACAACAACGACGAGGAAAAAAAGGAAGACGAAGAAGACAAGGAAGACGAGAAAGATGCCAACCAAGCGTAAACATTTAATCGTTATAGTTGGCCCAACCGCTATAGGAAAGACTGCGCTTTCCATTCAACTGGCTGAAACACTGCAAACAGAGATTCTATCAGCTGATTCCAGACAATTTTATCGTGACCTAGTAATTGGCAGCGCACAACCTACTCAAGCTGAAATGAAAGGCATCCCCCACCATTTTTTAGCCTTCTTGCCCATTCAAGCAACCTACACAGCTGGTAGATTTGCTCAAGAAGCCTTACAGAAGCTTGACACGCTGTTTACCCATCAAGATATAGTAATCGCAACGGGTGGCTCCGGACTTTATCTAAAGGCACTTTGCGAAGGATTAGCTGAAATCCCCCCCCTATCTCCTAGCCTACGCGCCACTCTAAACACCCATTTGGCCGAAAAAGGGCTCCCCTACCTGACCCAGCTGCTGGCAGAAAAAGACCCCAATTACTATAACATAGTAGACCTGCACAATCCCAACAGAGTCATCAGAGCATTAGAAGTCTGCCTAGGTACAGGACAACCCTATTCTACGCTACGCAAACCAGCCAAAGCAATCAGACCATTTAACATCATTACCATAGGCCTTGCCCAAGACAACCCACTGCTACACAAACGGATTGACCTGCGTGTCGATGCTATGATGGAACAAGGATTGCTGCAAGAAGCTGAAAAATTATATCCCTACAAAACAACCAATGCCTTACAAACATTGGGCTATAAAGAATTATTTGGCTACATGGATGGCGCATATAGTTTAACAACCGCAATCAACCATATCAAAACCCACACCAAACAGTATGCAAAAAAACAAATGACTTGGTTTAAAAAAGATAAAAATATAAGCTGGTTTGGGCCATATGACTTGCCACAAGTACAAAGCCATATTAACCAGATCATAGGCTCATGGCAACCACCTGCTACTTTAGCACCAAAACCAAATAGCCCCCTTTCGAAACTCAACCTCTAGACGACTTTAGACCAAAATCCAAGTATAGATTTGGTTAATACAGTATTTTGTACTACCTTTCCAAAAAACTACCTGTGTAGAAGCCAGGATATACTTTACCCGCCATATTACCTATGTTAGATCAAAAAGAATTTGAAAAATTTGCAGTAAAAAACGGTTATGCAACTGGTTTACAAGTTCATAACTATATATCAGATGTTGAAAACATGACACGCTCGGTCATTGAGCAACGGTCTGCCCACTTTAGAGAAGTGGATGTCTTCTCCAGACTGATCATGGACAGAATCATTTTTCTGGGCACACAAGTGGATGACAATATTGCCAATATTATCATTGCACAGTTGCTCTTTTTGCAGTCTGTTGATGCTAAAAAAGATATCTTGCTCTACATCAACAGTCCAGGAGGGTCTGTATACCCTGGTTTAGGTATTTATGATACCATGCAATATATTTCGCCTGATGTAGCCACCATTTGCACAGGACTTGCCGCTTCTATGGCTGCTGTGCTATTGGCTGGAGGAGCTCCAAATAAACGCTCCTCCCTACCACATGCCAGAATTATGATTCACCAGCCACTAGGAGGCGCTAAAGGAACAGCTGCAGATATGGAAATTACCATACAGCAAATCATTGAAATTAAAAAAGATATTTATAATATTTTATCTAAGCATACCGGTCAGGATTATGCTTCTATAGAGCGCCACTCAGATAGGGATTATTGGATGCGCGCAAACGAGGCCAAAGAATATGGAGTCATTGACTCTGTCTTAGGGCAAGAGCAAAAACATTAATCATGCAATTATTACCATTATGAAAACACATTGTTCTTTTTGTAAAAAAGCTAGTGAGATAGTCAGCATGATGGTAACTGGTCCAGAGGGGCGTATTTGTGACCAATGTGTGACACAAGCTGCACAGATTATTCAACTCCAAAAGGAGGATAACGTTATCAATGATATCAAACCGGTTAATCTATTACGACCAAAGGAAATTAAAGCCTATCTAGATGAATATGTGATTGGGCAAGAAGAGGCTAAAAAAGCATTATCGATTGCTGTTTACAACCACTATAAACGTCTGGCCCACCCAGCAAGTATAGAAGATGACGTGGTGATTGAAAAGTCGAATATCTTGTTGGTTGGCGAAACAGGTACAGGTAAAACCTATTTGGTCCGTACTTTAGCACAGATGCTAGAGGTGCCCTTCTGTATTATAGATGCAACCGTTTTAACAGAAGCAGGTTATGTTGGGGAGGATGTGGAAAGTATTATCAGTCGTTTGTTGCATGCTGCTAATTATGAAGTAACTGCAGCTGAACGGGGGATTGTCTATGTAGATGAAATCGATAAAATTGCACGTAAAGGAGACAATCCATCCATTACCCGAGATGTAAGTGGTGAAGGGGTCCAGCAATCTTTACTAAAATTATTAGAGGGCTCTATTGTCAATGCGCCGCCACATGGTGGAAGAAAACATCCAGATCAGAAGTTAACAGCTGTTAATACAGAAAAGATTTTATTTATTTGCGGGGGTGCCTTTGATGGTATCTCCAGAACCATTAGCAATCGCATCAATTTTAATAGCATAGGGTTTGAATTTTGTGCAAAACGCAGTGCCAAAATAGAGGACAAAGATATGCTTAAGTATGTTTCTGCCTCAGATATAAAAGGATATGGGCTTATTCCTGAACTAGTAGGCCGTCTTCCGGTTATAAAAGGGTTGGAACCACTTACAAAGTCTGACCTGCGCCGCATTCTTACAGAACCTAAAAATGCATTGGTAAAGCAGTACACTAAGTTGTTCGCAATAGATGGCATTACCCTAACCTTTACAGAAGAAACGCTTGATTTTATTTCGGAACAAGCTATATCTCTAAAACTTGGTGCCAGGGGGCTCCGTTCTATCTGTGAAACCATTATGGGGGAGGCAATGTATACTGCTCCATCCCTAAAAGATCAACAAACATTGGTTATTGATAAGCAGTATGCATTAGAGCAACTCAGTAGAACACGATTGGAGCTGCTTAGACAAGCAGAAAAGCAGGGGCAAGGGGGTGCATTAAAAAAGATGGCGTAAAGGATAGGGCTAAAAGTAGGATATACATTCCTTTTTCATGCATAATTGTTTATCATCTCCCATTAGAGTAGGGGTATTTTTTGGCGGGCAGTCCAGAGAACGGGAAATCTCTTTTGCAGGCGGACGTACCGTTTACGACCACCTGGATCGGAAAATATTTGAACCAGTCCCTATTTTTGTAGATAGCCTGGGAAATTTTATCCTCCTTCATAAACAATACCTTTACCAGGGTACCATTCGAGAATTTTATCCAGCTACTCCTGAAGCCAGTTTTGGGGGAATTCCCCTTTACATAGAATCACTACCTATTCCCCTGAATTATGAAGCTGTAAAAATAGGAAAAAAAATAGAGCCTGCTGATTTTTCAAAATACTTCGATATGGCTTTTCTCTGCTTGCATGGCCCTTTCGGAGAAGATGGAACGATTCAAGGGCTACTAGAGTGGTACCAAGTGCCTTATACAGGATCTGATATATTACCCGCTGCACTGGGAATCCATAAAATATGTCAACACAAACTATTGAAAAATGCAGGTTTTGTAGCCCCCCCTTCTTGCATTTTAACACAAAAAGAATGGCTAAACAGGAAAGATACAGGCAAGCTACTAGATCAAATCATCGCTACCATTGGCCTGCCTTTTGTTGTGAAAAGCAGCAGGCAAGGCTCCTCTGTAGGGGTCACCATTGTGCACAACCGTGCACTGCATTCCTTTTCCACTGCTGTTGACAAAGCATTTTTTATCGAAACAATAGGCTATGAGCGCTGGAAAAGCTATACACCAGCTGGCAAAAAAGATTGGTTCAATAACCTTATAGATGTACGCGAAGGCATAGGATTTCCCTTATGGATAGAAGATCAACTGTTCTACACCCCTCACGACTTACTAGACCATATAGAAATTTATTTTCAAACAAAACAAGATGCAATTGTATTAATAAGTGCCCAAGCAGAAGAAGCCATCATTATAGAAGCCTTTATAGAAGGCCGGGAATTTTCTTGTATTGTATTAGAAGCAGAAAAAGGCAAACCCATTGCGCTGCCACCAACTGAAATCCTAAAAGGAAAACTGCATTTTGACTATAGAGCAAAATACCTGCCTGGTATTGTACGAAAACAAACCCCTATGGTATTGTCTGCCCCCCTGCTGGATGCCATTCGTAAAAAAGCAGCCACCTTGTTCCAACTACTGGAGTGTCAAGTATATGCCCGTATAGATGGTTTTATTACCAATGAAAATCAAATCATTTTAAACGATCCCAATACTACAGCCGGCATGAATCCCGCTTCCTTTTTATTCCATCAAGCAGCAGAAATTGGGCTACACCCCACCCAACTGCTCACCTTTATCATCAAACGTTCTCTTGAGGTAAGAAGAGATAAAGGATTCCTTATTGCCCATACCCTTCTAAAAAGAGTTGAAGCTGGCCTATAAATAAACCCCAAAACATTCATTAGGCCTCTTGCAAAACAGTAACGCAACCCGCTTGCAAAGTAGGTATGAATAGCTTAGATTGCTCATAAATAATTAGCCATTAGACTGCTTTCGAAACGCGCTTATGCTCAAGAATTTGTAGGAGACACGGAACGCAAAACCGCAGCGTACTAGATGTACGTGAGGCTTTAAGCACCGGATCCGGATCGACGTGCAAATTACCAGCAGAAGTAGCATTTCCAAAGAAGTCTTTGTAAAGCATCGATATGGCAACCGTTAATAAAGTAATCATTCTGGGCAATCTGGGTAAAGATCCAACCATACACCATTTAGAAAATGGGCGCATGCGGGTACAACTTACATTGGCTACACATGATAGCTATAAAACCAAAGAGGGTGAAAAAGTCAATCATACAGATTGGCACGAAGTAGTACTCTGGACCCCTCAGGCAGAAGTTGCAGCGCAATATTTAAGCAAAGGTGAACAAGTATACATAGAAGGAAAACTAAACCATAGGTTTTATACAGATAAAGATGGTCACCAAAAACATATTGTACAGATTATTGGGCAACAGTTGGTGTTATTGGGTGGCCATAAAGCCAAAAATGAAGGTGTCCATGTAATCAATCATACGCCACCAAACAGGCCATATGCAAAGGATGACATGAATGAGTTGCCACTATAAAACAACCAAGTGCAATTTTCAAGCGTGTAACCATCCATCTATTCTGTATTATTTACTTATATTTAGAGAGGTATTTCTTGTGTACACCTTGTTGTACACCGTTGGGCATACAAACAAAAAATATTTACAAACACTTCAAAACAACTACTTACGATGCAATATCCTGAATTTCAATTTTTGAGCAGCAAAGCCTCGCAAGCAGAACAGCGTTGTTATGCATTTGGTATCTTTGAAAAGAATGATACAACACCTGACACTACCCATCTGACTGGTGAGCCTTTGTATCATGACGTCTTGATGCCTTTGATAAAAGAATCTCAGTTTACTGGCAAACAAGGCACGACCGCTACGGCCAACTGTTTCCATACAGCAGGTAAAGTGATACTGGTAGGTCTAGGCAAACAAGAAGCCATTGATCAGGAAACCATTCGACAAGCAGCAGGCCTAGTTTATAGGACATGTGCCCAGTTACACAGTCCATCTGTAGTAATCCATTTTGCCACCCTATTAACCCAACAAAACCATTTAAAAGCTTTTGCAGAAGGCACCTTACTTGCTGCCTATTTAGATGAACGTTTTAAATCCAAAAAGGATACAACAATCACCCACCTTAAAAAGGTATACCTTTTAAATGCCATAGAGGATGACCAAACCATTCAACTAGCCCAACAAATTATAACAGGGGCCAATTTGGCAAGAGATTTGGTAAATGCTCCGGCCAACCATGTCACCCCTTCCATGTTGGCGGAAACGGCCACTGAATTGGCACAAAGGCACCATCTAACGCTCAATATCTTAGAAAAAGAGGATTGTGCACGATTGGGTATGGGGGCTTACCTTTCCGTTACACAAGGTTCTAGTCAGCCACCTAAATTTATTCATCTCTGTTATAAGCCAAAATCACCTAATCCTCCATCTGCCAAGATTGCGCTAATAGGAAAAGGCGTTACCTTCGATTCTGGTGGGCTCAACTTAAAAATAGGCAATGCTCAGATTGAGTTAATGAAATATGATATGGCAGGTGCAGCAGCGGTGCTTGGCGCAGCAGAAGCTATTGGCGCTATTAAGCCCAATAAAGAGATTCATTTTATTATTGCTGCGACAGAAAATATGATCAATGGGAACGCTACCAAGCCTGGTGATATCGTAACTGCTTCCAATGGAAAGACTATTGAAATAGACAATACAGATGCGGAAGGAAGGCTTACCCTGGCAGATGCATTGGTCTATGCAGAAAAGCTGGGTGTAGATGCCATTGTCGACCTAGCTACTTTAACAGGTGCAATGGTAGTTGCACTGGGCACGCGTATGGCCGGTATATTTGGCACCGATGCACAGCTGATCAATAGCTTGATGGCTGCTTCGCCAAGAACAGGAGAAAAAATTTGGCAAATGCCATTAGAGTCAGCTTATTTTGAGCATATGCATTCCATTGTTGCAGACATGCGCAATACAGGTAGCAAAAAAGGCGCTGGATCTATTACAGCTGCGCTATTCTTGCAACAATTTGTTGAAAAAACAGCTTGGGCCCATCTAGATATAGCTGGTGCAGTATGGACAGAAAAACCTTGGTCCTACTATAATGCAGGTGCCACAGGTTTTGGCGTACGCTTGCTAGTAGATTGGCTACTCAATAGTTGATTGGTTATCTTTTATTCAGCGGCATAGCACCGCTAAAAAAACGTACCTTATATCACTTTATTTATTTTTTATATCTATGCCCAGCGCCATCATATGGGATGTATCTCCAGAGCTATTTGCAAAAGGATTGTTAAAACTTCGTTGGTACAACTTACTCTTTGCTACCGGTGTATTGGGAGGCATTCCCATTTGGTATCGTATGTTTGCCCAAGCTGGTAAACCAAGAGAAGCAGCCGACCAAATCAAGGGGTATATTGTAATCAGCGTAATGGTTGGCGCTCGTTTGGGCCATGTTATTTTTTATGAATGGAGCTACTATAAAGATCACCTATTGGAAATATTTTTACCTGTTGTCTTTTCCCCTACCTTTAAAATAACTGGATTCAGCGGCTTGGCCAGTCATGGAGCGGGTATGGGAATAGTACTTGCTGTTTTCTTATATGCAAAACGGATTAAAATTTCCCTTTCTCCTCCCCGTATCTATTTTAAAAACCGTCGGTCCCCTGGAGAATTTATGTGGATCTTAGATCACTTATCTGTTCTATTTCCTTTAGGTGCCACACTGATTCGTATTGGTAATTTTATGAATTCTGAAATCATTGGCAAACCAACTGGGGGCAACTATGGTATCATATTTGTCAGAGAATTACACGAGGCTTTATGCACAAAATATGACACTACTATTCAGAATTTAACCATAGGCAAACCATCTACCGACCACAGAATAGCGACAAAAACCAATTACCAACCCATTGAACTGACTATTGATTTCAAAAAAGAGATGACAGATGAAATGAAGGTTAAAAAATTCCTTGAAAAAACTTTAAAAAACGATTTAATCCAAGAGTCCTACTTTAACAGCTCTCCTAAGATCTATGAAGCCTATGGAACGCCTTTATCCTACACCTTGGAAAAACAAAATGGAGGCTATCAGGCACGTATCCATACCTGGGGTATTCCAAGACACCCAGCACAACTTTATGAATCATTGTCCTACTTTTTGCTTTTCTTAATGCTACTTCTATGGTGGTACAAAAGAGGTCAAGCCATCGCACCTGGTCGAATTTTTGGCACACTTATATTAGCAGCCGCTTGCATTCGCTTTCTTTATGAATTCTATAAAGAAAATCAAGTTGAGTTTGAAGATACCATGTGGTTGAACATGGGCCAATTGCTTAGCTTGCCTTGGGCAATCGCAGGACTATTTTTTATCTTGCGACCAAGGGCTAAAGTGGCATCCAAGCAAAACCCTGTAACCTAAATAGGCTAAGGAAACAACCAAATAGCTTGTTTTTTGACTTGATTTATTGAAAATTTGTTTAAGTGTTTGTATATTAATGCAGGAAGCTAGGAAGACCCTGGCTCTATTAATGTCTACAACAAATCATAATCAATATTACGCCATTTGAAAAACACAATAAAAGAAGCCCATAACGTAAACGAGCGTATCACTGCATCAGAGGTACGTTTGGTTGGTGATAATGTCGTTTCCGGTGTGTATAGCATTCGTGAAGCTTTAGCCATTGCGGAAGCACAAGAGCTTGACTTGGTAGAAATTACCAAAGCCAGTGATTTTCCTGTATGTAAAGTAATGGATTATGCTAAGTTCAAGTATTTACAAAAACGAAAGCATAAGGAAATAAAAAATAATGCCCAAAAGATTGTTATAAAGGAAATTCGTTTTGGTCCTAATACCAGTGATCACGATTTTGACTTTAAATTAAAACATGCCATTAATTTTTTACAAGCTGGTGCTAAAGTTAAGGTTTGTGTTAAGTTTGTAGGCAGAGAGATTATGTTTAAAGAAAGGGGCGAGCTCATCTTGCTTAGATTTTCTCAAGGATTAGAAGCCTATGGAAGGGTGGAGCAACTACCTAAACTAGAAGGCAGAAAAATGAGCCTAACCATAGCGCCACTAACAGCTAAGAAGTAGGTCCATTTTAGATACAGCTGAGCATGCTGCAGTGCTCATAGGCTACTTCCCCTAAAAATGCGTACCACAAATCACTTTCGCAAGAGGGTATTGCTATTTGAATATTTTTCACTACATTTAGGTGGCTGTATAGGCCTATAATAGGCCAACAAACAGATTGGTTGCCTTGCCCTTGCTTTGAAAAGAAGGGCGAGCAAAGTATCAGCCAGCAAATGAGCTATTTGCGTTAGTTAAACCATTAAACATCCGTTATAACCTATGCCAAAAGTTAAAACACATTCTGGTTCAAAAAAAAGATTTCAAGTAACAGGTAGCGGTAAGATTAAGCGGAAGCATGCTTTTAAGAACCATTGCTTGGCAAAGAAAATTAAAAGTACAAAGCAAAAAAGGCATCTTACACACAGTGCACTGGTACATGAGACCAATGCGCCAACTATCCGCAAACTGCTAGCCATTTAATGGTTGCCTATCTCTACATTTGCCACGCAACTGTAATATTGATTTTTCTGTAGTTTTATACATACTATCAACCTATAAATTTAGAAGATAACCATGCCAAGGTCAGTTAATTCAGTAGCCTCCAAAGCACGCAAAAAGCGTGTATTAAAATTAGCAAAAGGTTACTGGGGCAAAAGAAAAAATGTTTGGACAGTAGCCAAGAATGCTGTTGAAAAAGGGCTCTTATATGCCTATAGAGACCGTAAAACAAAAAAAAGAAGCATAAGGGCGCTATGGATACAACGCATCAATGCAGCTGCTCGCTTACATGGAATGGCTTATGCTCAGTTTATGGGCAAGCTTAAGCAAAACAATATGGATATGGATCGAAAGGTATTAGCTGATTTGGCCATGAACCATCCAAGCGCATTTGAGGCCATTGTACAAAAGGTAGCGTAATGTATTTTACTTTTTTCTTGATAAAGGCAGTGTATCTGTTCAACGCTATGGCTATAGCAAACTGCCCCAACTTTTTGCCGAGGGCTTGATTTTTTGTCCACTTTCTTATCAAGAAAAAAGAGTGGGATACAATCCATTATTTACCAGTGATGTGAACAGATAGGGATTATATGATTGACAAATTAAAATCCATCAAGGAGCGGTTTCACGAGGTAGAGGCAGCTATCCATCAGCCAGATGCGGTACTTGACATCAAGGCCTATGCCGCACTCAATAAGGAATACAGCAAGCTATCTAAAATTGTTGACTTATACAACCACTATGAGCTTGTATTAGCAAATATAACAGAAGCGAAAGAGGTATTAAATATTGAAAAAGAAGAGGGCTTCCGTGAAATTGCCAAACAAGAGCTAGCATCTGCTTTAGATAAAAAATCCAACTTAGAAGCTCAATTGCGCGATGCACTTACACCAAGCGATCCCAATGACAGCAGAAACATTGTTTTAGAGATTCGGGCTGGTATTGGTGGAGACGAAGCAGCCATTTTTACCGGAGATCTTTTTCGTATGTACAAGCGTTTTGCAGAAAAAATGAAATGGGATTTTTCTGTTGTATATACGATAGAAGGTACTGCTGGGGGCTGGAAAGAAATCGTCTGTACGGTAGCGGGTGAAGATGTATATGGTCTGATGAAATATGAATCTGGGGTACATCGTGTACAACGGGTCCCTACTACTGAAACACAAGGCCGTATACATACTTCAGCAGCCAGTGTAGTGGTGTTACCAGAAGCAGGAGATGTGGAAATCAACTTGGATTTAAATGATGTACGGAAAGATACTTTTTGCTCTTCTGGTCCAGGAGGACAGTCGGTAAACACAACCTATTCAGCTGTACGGCTTACCCACATACCCACTGGGCTAGTTGTATCCTGCCAAGATGGGAAATCGCAAATTAAAAATTATGAAAAAGCCTTAAAGGTATTGCGTTCCCGCCTCTATGATATGGAAGTAAAAAAACAACAAGAAGCGATTGGTATGGAACGGAGATCTATGGTCAAACGGGGGGACAGAGGGGATAAGATTAGAACCTACAATTTTCCTCAAGCCCGTGCAACCGATCATCGGATTGGCTATACCGAACATAATTTAGCAGCTATATTAGATGGAGCTATATTGGACATGATCAAAGCGCTGCGTGTGGCAGATAATGCAGAAAAATTACAAGCAGGAACAGAGGAATAGCCTTTAGCCTAGCTATGGCTGGCCCCCTTATCTCCTTCGATAAAAAGTCTGGCCCGATAGTAAATAGCTGAATCGATATCTTTTTCAGCGGGAAAATCGTGAACTCAGCCCGCAAGCGGGCTTCAAACAGACGATTTTCTAATCCGCTGAAAAAGATATCACTCAAGTGTTAGTGTTTTACTAGAGCGCCATTTTTTTATCGAAGGAGACGCGAGGCTGATAATGATCAGAAAAGCTATTGTGGCCGCCGATAAAGGAATGCGGCGCTTCAGTAAAGCGGAAGTTTTTTATCGGTGGCCATAAGTGCTGCGTATACCAATACTCCATGTAAAAAATGCTGTTCTGCGTGAATAGATACAAGTAAGATTGTAATAATTTTTATTTTTGCTAAAAAATGAATAAATTTACAATTATACAGTTCATGTTGATCTCGTAGCTCAGCTGGTAGAGCATCTCCCTTTTAAGGAGAGGGTCCTGGGTTCGAGTCCCAGCGGGATCACACCACCAAGTAGTTTAGCCACTCTATAGCGTTTGGCGCTAGCCATGATATTCGCTTGCCCTTCCCTCCTACTGAATTGCTGCACTTTACAACCTCTTGGTAACACTAGCTAAAAACAAGAAAAATGGAATCAACCATATCCTTCCCACATATTCTGGGCCACTTTAATGACTTAGTAGCGGTTACAGCAGGCTACCCAGTAGCTGAAACAGCCAACTTGCCCATAACGGAATTAAGTATAGACAGCAGAAACAAAACCTTTACGCCATTTCCGCTTTTTTTTGCGATTATAGGGATTAACCATAATGGTCATGATTATATAATAGAGGCTTATCAGAAAGGCATACGCCAGTTTGTAGTCAACCACGCATATAATCATTCCATAATAGAAAAATACAACGATGTAAATATTCTAGCGGTAACTGACCCATTAGAAGCCTTACACCAATTCACTATTTTTTACCGATCAAAATATCAATTACCATTATTGAGCATTACAGGCAGCAATGGCAAAACGATTGTCAAGGAATGGATGCATGAATTATTATCCAGAAAGTACAAAACCGTTAGCAACCCACACAGTTATAATGCTCAAGTAGGCGTACCTCTTTCCATCAGTTTATTACAACCCAACCATGAATATGGCATTTTTGAAGCAGGCATTTCTCAACCCGGTGAAATGGAAAAATTGGCTCGACTCATACAACCCACCCATGGGCTATTTACTAATATCGGCCCTGCCCATAGCCAAGGCTTTCAAACCATAACGCAAAAGATCGAGGAGAAAATAAAATTGTTTGCAGGCTGTAGCACCATTTACTACTGCAAAGACCATCCCCTAGTAGACCAAGTCCTTAGAAAACGATATAAGAACGAACTGATAAACTGGTCTTTTAACAACCCAACAGCAGATTATTTGGTTAGATGCAAGCAGCTAACTGGCCAAACTAAGTTACAAATTACTAGATCAACCCAAAACCATAAGCGCGCCAACACCTTTATAGTCCCTTTTCGAGATAGTGCTTCCATAGAAAACATCACCCATTGCCTGGTCTACTTACTAGACAATGGGCTTGATCCAGCACTACTGCAACGTTCACTATTACAGCTTAAAGCCATACCGATGCGCATGACCCTTAAAGCTGGCATGAATCGCTGCCAGGTTATAGATGATACCTACACCAATGACATCGCCAGCTTAAGACTTGCATTAGATTTTATGCAACAACAACAGCCCACCAAACGAACGGTTATCCTATCTGATATGCTCCAATCTGCTACACCTGACCATCAACTTTATCAGGAACTAGCAGCACTATTGGCCAAACATGCGATCCATCGATTGATAGGTATTGGACCAGTTATCAGTCACCACAGCACACTATTTGAAATACCAGAAACTATATTTTTTAATAGTGTAGAGGCATTTATAGCAGCAAAGCCCTCCTTTAAAGATGAAACCATCTTAGTAAAAGGAGCACGCAGCTTTCGACTAGAACGGGTGGTGCAAACGATGGAAAAAAATAGCCATGGAACCATTTTAGAGATAGATATGCATGCCATTAGGCACAACCTCTCCTACTTTAGAAGCAAACTACAAGTAGGTACCAAAATCATGGCTATGGTCAAGGCCTCTACCTATGGAAGTGGTAGCAATAGTTTTGAGCTCGCTTCTGCACTACAGCGCCATGGTGTAGAATATCTCGGCGTTGCCTATATGGATGAAGGCATCCATTTACGCCAACAAGGGATTACCTTACCCATCATGGTAATGAACCCAACCGACGACCACTTTGATGCCATGCTAAGCCATCATTTAGAACCAGAAGTATACAGCCTGCCCTTATTAGATGAGCTGGCGTGTTTTATATCAGAAAAATCGATCCAATCTATACCCATTCACCTTAAACTAGAAACAGGTATGCACCGTTTGGGAATAGAAGAAACAGCACTAGACCAGCTCATAACGCAATTAAAACAAATACCTGCCCTACATATCGTAAGCATTTTTAGCCATTTAGCTGCTTCACAAGAAGACATGCATGATGCATATACGCTTTTGCAAGCCGATAGGTTTATAAAAATGACGCAATATATAGAACAGCAGCTCGCCATCAAACCTTTAAAACATCTTTTAAACACCAATGGCATACTACGTTTTCAGCAGTTTCAATTTGATATGGTGCGGCTAGGGATTGGGTTACATGGCGTAGGTGTTGATCAAACCATTCAGCCGTATCTCCTACCAGCTAGCACACTGAAGACGACCATCTCACAGATCAAATCGATTCAAAAAGGGGAAAGTATAGGATATGATCGAAAAGGGATAGCCCAGCAAGATATAACGATTGCGACCATACCAATAGGGTATGCAGATGGTTTAAGCAGATCATTTGGTTGTGGTAAAGGAAGGGTTATCATTCAAGGTCATGCATGTCCCATTATAGGAAATGTATGCATGGACATGGCTATGGTTGATGTGACCAATATAACCGCACAACGTGGCGATGAGGTGATTATCTTTAATGCAGTACACTCAATAGATGCACTAGCCGAACAGCTGGGTACGATTCCTTATGAGCTATTGACCCAAATCAGCCAAAGGGTGAAACGGATTTACTATACCTAACCATACTTTTTTTAGTGGAGCATGGGGAGCATCAGTTCCCTTATATAGCAAAATCTACGTATCTATTCATCACTGTGATTACGTTTTTCTGAAAAAGCAAATAGCTGGTATCTATTCACGTCACTGGTTAATAATGAATTGTATTCCACTTTTTTCTTGATAAAAAAGTGGACAAAAAATCAAGCCCTCGGCAAAAAGTTCCGGAAGCCACCCCTTACAGATGGAAAAACAGAAGTCGCCCGCTGCGCGGGCTTCAAAGGAATCTGTTTTTCCCAATCATCTGCAAGGGGTGGCTTCTATTTCGAAACTTTTTACAGAGGCATTTTATCACTATGGCCATAGTGTTGAACAGATACGAAAAAGCAAATAGCTGACCAAGTACCCCTCCCGCGTCTCCTTCGATAAAAAATGGCGCTCTAGTAAAACACTAACAGCTGAAAAATATATCGATTCAGCTATTTACTATCGGGCCAGACTTTTTATCGAAGGAGATAAGGCGGCCAGCCAAAGGCGTGAATAGATACGTAGCTTGCGCTTAGAACAAT